>NZ_CAXBAN010000008.1:0-16797 GCF_963973675.1 uncultured Planktosalinus sp.
GATAGATTAAAAATTACTTTATCATTATTTGTTGTTGCAATGCTTACAACTACAATTCAAATGACCGCTCAGCAAGCAGAAAATGTTACTGAGTTTAACCAAAACCCTGTTGAAGTTTCAACACAAGATACACCACTTACTGGAACTGATTACCAAGTTATGGGTGGAGTAATTTACTCGAACGGTCCTGTATTTAATGTTGCAGGTGGAGGCTTTGGAGGAGCTGATTTGAGCCTTTTAGAGAACAATACCGTTGGGAACACAACTCTTGGTGCCGGCCACCAAACAGCAAGTGCAAACAGAATTGCTGACGATTGGGAAGTGACAGAGTCTGTTGAAGTGACTTCTATAGATTTTTATGCTTATCAAACCGGCTCTACAACTACTTCAACGATGACAGGTGTTACGATTTTAATTTGGGACGGTGATCCTGCTGATCCAGCTAGCAACGTTATTTTTGGAGATGATGCAATTAGTGCAATGGTAAATAGTGAATGGAGTGGTGTATACAGAGCATCTGAAACTTCTCCACAAGATGACACTAGACCAATTATGAGAAATACAGTTGAAACCCCTGGTTTAACTTTGACTCCCGGAACATATTGGATTGATTGGGATGCTGACGGAACTCTTGGCTCTGGGCCTTGGGCTCCTCCTATTGCCCTTTTAGGTCCTGGGCCAATTGGAAATGCAAAACAATCCCTAGCAGGGGTATGGCAAGATGCTGTTGACGGTGGGTCAGGAAACCCTCTGGGATTCCCATTTGATGTAACCGGGACTGTTCTAAGTTTAGCTGATAATACTATTGAAGGGTTTAGTTTTTATCCAAACCCAACTTCTGGAGTATTAAACGTTTCTGCAAAATCAACAATTGAAAACATTACTTTATACAATGTGCTTGGCCAGGAAGTATTATCTGCTTCTCCTGAAAGCGTAAGTACTAAAATGAATATTTCAAACTTAAGTGCTGGAATGTATGTGATGAAAGCAACCGTGAACGGCACTGTAGGTACCTTTAATGTAGTTAAAAAATAATATCAATCCCTCTTTTTAATTGAATCAAAAAGCCTCTTTTTAAAAGAGGCTTTTTTTATAGATAACCTAGTTTTTTTCTAACTCGGCTCAAGACTTCGGTTGCTGTAACTTTTGCCTTTTCAGCACCAAATTTTAATGCCTGATCTATTTCTTCCTTATGTTGAATTAAATACCAAAACCGGGTTCTTTGATTTTCAAACCGGGTTTTTATTAATTCAAACAACGCTTGTTTGGCATGACCATAACCATAATTTCCATTGGTATAATTTGTATGCATTTGAGTAACTTCATTTGTTGACGCCAGCAGTTTATAGAGTGCAAACACATTGCAGCTGTCGGGATCTTTAGGCTCTTCGAGAGGGGTGCTGTCTGTTTCAATGCTCATTATTTGCTTTCTCAATGGCTTGTCTTGCAAAAATATATTGATAGTATTGCCCTTAGATTTACTCATTTTTGCACCGTCTGTTCCGGGAATGTACATGCTTTCTTTTTGCATTTTAGCTTCCGGTAAAACAAAAGTTTCTCCATATTTCGCATGAAAACGGGTTGCTACATCTCGAGTCATTTCAATATGTTGTAATTGATCTTTTCCCACCGGAACAAATTCTGCATCATATAATAATATATCGGCAGCCATTAACATAGGGTATGTAAATAAACCGGCATTTACATCTTCCAAACGGTCAGCCTTGTCTTTAAAGGAATGGGCAAGTGTGAGTCGTTGATAAGGAAACAAACAGCTCAAATACCAGGAAAGCTCCGTTACTTGGGGAATATCACTTTGCCTGTAAAAGACTGATTTGTTAATGTCAAGTCCAAAAGCCAGCCAGGCAGCTGCAACACTGTAAGTGTTTTCACGCAACTCCTTTGCATCTTTAATTTGAGTGAGCGAGTGTAAGTCTGCAATAAAAAGAAAGCTATTGTTTTCAGGTTGATTTGCCATTTCAATAGCCGGGATTATAGCCCCTAACAAATTTCCCAAATGTGGAGTTCCGGTACTTTGAATTCCTGTTAAAATTCTTGCCATAGTTTATCAGTCTGAAAAATAAGGTAACAAAGGTACTTTTTTTGTTCATACGGCTCAATACAATTGTGTATTTTTGAGCCTATGTTTTTAAAAAACTATGTATTTGTTCCAATCTGGCGGGTGTGGTTTTATATCTTAATCGCCCTCACTATTATTATACTTTTTCCTTTCTTGTTAATTAGTATTTCTAAGAAGGAATGGTACCCCAAATTTTTTGTGGTAGCACGTGTTTGGGCAACATTAATACTTTTTGGGATGGGTTTTGTGCCAAAAATTAAAAAAGAGGAAGAGCCTGATATTACAAAAAGTTACATGTTTGTGGCTAATCATTCTTCAATGACAGATATCATGTTGATGCTTTATGCAGTTAAAAACCCGTTTGTGTTTGTTGGTAAAAAAGAGTTGGCTAAAATACCATTATTTGGTTTTTTTTATAAACGCACATGTATTTTGGTGGATCGAAACAATGCTAAAAGCAGAAAAGAAGTTTTTGACGCAGCCCAACAACGCATTCAATCGGGTTTAAGTATTTGTATTTTTCCGGAAGGAGGTGTGCCCGAAGACGAAACAGTTTTATTAGATACTTTTAAGGATGGCGCATTTAGATTGACAATTGATCATCAAATTCCCATAGTGCCTATGACATTTCATGATAATAAAAAGCGTTTTTCATATACTTTTTTTAGTGGTGGTCCCGGATTAATGAGAGTTAAAAGTCACCGGATTGTTTACACAATCAATCAACTAAAGGATGATAAAAGAAGTATCAAAGAAGTAGTTAGAAATAAAATATTATCAGAATTAAAGAACCCAACATTTTAGAAATAAAAAAGCCGCTCTAAGGCACAAAGAGCAGCTTTTTTTAGTTTATCATTTGTCAAACAATTGAAAAAAACAATAAACCTTTCAAACTAATTAAACTTAACTAAAACTTATAACTAAATCCACTATAAACCCCAAGATAATAGGGCTTAAAGTCAATGGCACTATCTGAATATGTATTTATTTGATATTTAAACATTGGTTCTAGGTTAAACACAAAACTTTTACCCAGTTTATAATCAAGTCCTAACCCAATATTGGTGCTGAAACTAAAATCATTCAAATTATTGGCGCTTCCAATTTCAGATTGAAATCCATTTGAAAGAACACTTATTTGATTATTATTCAATAAAAGCGTGCTCAAGCCTCCAATTAAATTCACTCCTAACCGATTGTTAGTTAAATTGTATTTCAATTCAAGTGGAATTTCAAAATAATCTAGCTCTTGTTTCATAGAGCCTGGAGTGATTCCGTTTCTGGGAACTATTTGAATACCATCTTCTGTCATTGTTGGGGTGCCGGCAGGAGGGGGGGTTAATGATCCTCGGGTTCCTATTGCTACAATAATGTCTTTGTTTTTATAATTTATTGACTGAAGGCCGTCATCCATAGAGTTTGCTACAGCAAATTCAACATTGTTGGTAGTGTAGCTAAAATCCACTTTGTTAAATCCGGTTCTGACACTAAGTTTATCATTTATAGCATAGCTAACTTTAACACCATAGCTATAGTTTATTTCACCTGATTTTGAATTGTTAGAAAATTGAGGGTCTATAGAAGAACCCTCACCAATGGTATTGTAATAAACAGGAGCAAAATTTGGACTTACCTCCCATTTGCTTTTTATTTCATTTTCTTCAACTGCGACAGCTTCAGCGTTTTTTTCAGCAATGTACTCAAGCAATGATTTTTTATTATTATTTTCAGGACTGTTTTCTGTAACACTTGTTTCAGTTTCAGTTACTGATTCAAAAGCAGGAGTTGGCGTGCTAAAAATCTCTTTATTGCCTTCTTTATTTGTTTCTTTCTCCTCGGTATTAGATTTTGAAACTTCAGCAACATCTGTATTTGAACTTTCAATAACTGTTTTTGAATTGCTGGAAACGGCGCTGTTTTGTGAATATGTAACTAAATCAGATTTTCCGGAGTCAGTTTTTTCAGAGAGGTGTGAATTTGATTTTTCTTGGTCAGAAAGGGTGTTTAAATTATGGGGTTTGTTTTGCTTTGATTCATTAAATTCAACCAAAGCATCTTTGTTTTTATCAGGTGATGTTAAAAGGTTATCTTTTGGTTCATAAAAGTTACTGTCAATTGTTTCGACGGCGTCTTCAGATGTGATTTGTGAGGGCTCTGATATATTAAAAAACAAGCTGCCAATTCCAAGAATTATAAAAAGAGAAGCAGCAATACCAGCCAACTTGTACCATAAAGGCACAACACGCTTTTTGTTTTGTTCTTTTTGAAGGGCAGCATCAATGTTTTCCCAAACTGAAGCTGGAGGAGTTGCCTCCAGATGTTTGAATTGCTCTTTAAAAAGCCGGTCTATTTGCTTTTTTGATTTCATTTAATTAATTACTCTTTACTTGAGCAGGTTTACTTTCTTCAATTTTATTTTTTAAAATCATCCTTGCCCTTGCAAGGTTAGATTTAGATGTTCCAACAGTAATTCCAAGCATTTCTGCTACTTCTTGATGTGAATAATCATCAAGTACATATAGGTTAAAAACCATTCGGTACCTGTCTGGCAACTCTTGAATCAACCTGAGGAGAAAATCTAATGACACATGCTGTTCGTCGATTTCAACTTCGGGTTCTTCGAGTTGTTCTTCATTCACTATTTCAAAAAAACGCTCTTTGCGGTATTTTTGTAAAACCGTATTAACAGCAATACGCTTTATCCATCCTTCAAAGGAGCCTTTAAACTTATATTGGCCAATGCTTTTAAAAATAGTTAAAAAAGCATCCTGGAGGTTGTCTTGAGCCTCTTCGGTATTACGAGAATATTTTAAGCAAACAGCATACAGCTTGTTTGAAAACATTGTATAAAGCTCTCCTTGTGCTTTTCTGTCCTCGTTTTTACATTTCTCTATGAGCTCCTCTAAAGCCAATAATCCCCTTTTTTAAATGTGAAAATATAGTTGAAACTTAAAAAAAATGCATCTACATAAATTTCACTTAAAAAATAAGGGTCTTTATTTGTAGATGCAAATTTGTATGTTGGGTTGCGTTGTTGTGTTTTTTTTAACTTTTCATCAAATAGTTTTAAGCATTTTACTGTTCTAAATTGATTTTAAAAAGGTTAACCACAAATTTAAGATGTTTTCAACAAATTAATTGCTTCTTTTATTTTTTGTTCTAGCTCTTCTAAAAGCTCAGGATTGTCAAGGATTAAAGCCTTTACCGCATCTCTTCCCTGCCCTAACTTAGTGTCTCCATAACTAAACCAAGAACCACTTTTTTTGATGATTTCATAATCTACACCTAAGTCTATAATTTCACCCACTTTTGAAATTCCTGTTCCATACATAATATCAAATTCGGCAGTTTTAAATGGAGGTGCTACTTTGTTTTTAACGACTTTTACACGTGTTCTATTGCCTTGAATTTCACCATTACTGTCTTTAATTTGTGTAGAACGTCTAATATCTAATCTAACTGAGGCATAAAATTTTAATGCATTTCCACCAGTAGTCGTTTCAGGGTTGCCAAACATGACTCCAATTTTCTCTCTCAATTGGTTAATAAAAACGACAGTACAATGTGTTTTACTAATTGATCCGGTTAGTTTTCTTAGTGCTTGAGACATCAGTCTGGCATGAAGTCCCATTTTTGAGTCTCCCATCTCACCTTCAATTTCACTTTTTGGCGTAAGTGCTGCTACAGAGTCAATTACAACAATATCAATTGCACCACTGCGAATTAAATTATCAGCAATTTCCAGAGCTTGTTCTCCATTGTCGGGTTGCGAAATAATGAGGTTCTCTATATCTACCCCTAGCTTTTCTGCATAACCACGGTCAAAAGCGTGCTCTGCATCTATGAATGCAGCTATACCACCAGCTTTTTGACTTTCTGCAATTGCATGCAACGTTAAAGTTGTTTTACCTGATGATTCAGGCCCGTAAATCTCGATTACACGACCCTTAGGTAAACCGCCAACACCCAATGCAATATCTAAGCCAAGAGAACCGGTTGAGATAGAATCTACTTCCTGCACAGCCTGGTCTCCAAGTTTCATAACGGCTCCCTTGCCGTAGGTCTTATCTAATTTGTCTAAAGTTAGTTTTAATGCCTTTAACTTTGCGTCTTTTTCCTTGCTCATCTTTAAGAATTTAATAAAAATAGTTGTTGCTAAAATACTATTTCTTTTTGTGCATAACAATAGAAGAGAGCAACCTTTTCAATTATTTTTCATCTTAAAATTAAATGACTACTTTTAAAATCTCAATGAAATCATCAATAAGGAACATACTAATTAATTCAAACGGTTTTACTGTTACAATAAGAATTTATAATGCAAGTAAAATTGACGGTGGCTAGCTATGCATTTCTCTTTTGAACGATTTTAATTAAAAAATATATAGTAACGAATTAGCCATTCAAAAAAAGCATCAATAAACAAATTGATGCTTTTTTTGTTGAATAAAGCGCTTAAAACCTTTACTTTTGTTGCTTGTTCTTCCAATTAGAACTATATATTTTCTCACTTAAAACGTTTATAGCATGCAACTGTACAACACTTTAAGCGCAGACGAAAGAGCCGAACTTATTGATAAAGCCGGAAAACAACGACTCACGTTGTCTTTTTATGCGTATGCCAATATTGAAAATCCTAAAGCCTTTAGAGACGCACTTTTTCTTGCCTGGAACCCACTTGATGTTCTCGGTAGAATTTATGTAGCAAAAGAAGGAATTAACGCCCAACTTTCACTGCCCGCTGACAACTTTTATGAGTTTAAAAATCGCATCGAAGAATATTCCTTTATGCGAGGAATTCGACTTAATATAGCAGTTGAACACGATGACTTTTCGTTCTTGAAGCTTACCATTAAAGTGAGAAATAAAATTGTTGCAGATGGTTTGAACGATGAAACATTTGATGTAACAAACAAAGGTGTTCATTTGAAAGCAAATGAGTTCAATCAGTTTTTGGAAGACCCAAACACGATTGTTGTAGATATGAGAAACCATTACGAAAGTGAAATAGGACATTTTAAAGGAGCAATTACACCTGATGTCGAAACTTTTAGGGAATCACTTCCAATAATAGAAGAACAGCTTGCAGGACATAAAGAAAATAAAAACCTGCTCATGTATTGTACAGGAGGGATTCGATGTGAAAAAGCAAGCGCATTTTTTAAGCATAAGGGTTTTAAAAATGTCTACCAGCTTGAAGGTGGAATTATAGAATACGCCCGTCAAATCAAAAATGAAGAACTGCCAAATAAATTTATTGGTAAAAATTTTGTTTTTGATAACCGCTTGGGAGAACGCATCACAGAAGACATTATTTCAAGATGCCACCAATGCGGAGCTCCTTGTGATGATCATACTAACTGCGCTAATGATGGATGCCATTTATTGTTCATTCAATGTGATTCGTGTAAAGATAAAATGCATAATTGCTGTTCAAAAGAATGTGTAGAAGTCGTCCAACTTCCTTTGGTTGAACAAATAAAATTGCGAAAAGGAAAGCAACTTGGAAATAAAATATTCAGAAAAGGCAAATCTCCAGCCTTAAAGTTTAAAGCTTCAGGAAGACAAACCGATACATCACTTGCAAAAATAGCCAGGAAAAAAGACAGCATCATAAAAGCTGCTTTAAAAAAAGAAATAGTTGGTAAAGGTCAACACTACTATTCAAAGTCTAAAGTTGGTTTGTTTTTAATGGAAAACGGCAGTATTCAATCCGGAGACACTTTATTGATTCTTGGACCCACCACAGGCAAACAAAAAGTCAAACTGGACAGTTTTTATGTCAATGGCACTCTTGCTAAAAAAGCGATAGAAGGTGATAAAGTAACAATTGAGCTCCCGTTTAAATTAAGACTTTCAGATAAAATTTATAAAATTTTGGAGCATTAAACTAATGGGATTATTTATCAAGATAAGAACCTAAATACTGGTCACTTTATTTACTAGCACTTTTTATGGCATTTGTGTGCTAATATGCAATTAGAACAAATAATATTTCTGTAAAGTTATTTAACGGCAGCAAATAGCAATCTGTATGTGGTTAAAGTTTTCAGTGAAATAAAAAATAGTATCTTTACCTTTCAATATTTTTTTAACAATAACGCAACCTTGAGTTGTGACAAGATATATATTTTATGGGCTGTACAAGCTGTTCAACTTCTAAAGACGGTCAACCCAAAGGTTGTAAAAATAATGGTACCTGCGGCACAGATGGCTGCAATAAACTCACTGTATTTGACTGGCTTTCAAATATGAAATTACCAGCTGAACAAGAAGCCTTTGACTTTGTTGAAATAAGGTTTAAAAACGGAAGAAAAGACTTTTTTCATAATTTTGAAAAGCTTTCACTTCAAGTAGGCGATGTGGTAGCTACCGAAGCTTCTTCAGGACATGACATTGGCTTGGTATCTCTAACGGGTGAGTTGGTTAGAATTCAAATGAAAAAGAAAAAACAAAAAGTTGAAGAAGCAAGCCCAAAAATTTATAGAAAAGCTTCACAGCGCGATATTGATATCTGGCAAAAAGCACGAGACAGAGAAGAAAATGTCAAAGTAAGAGCGCGTCAAATAGCAATTAGACTTAATTTGAAAATGAAAATCTCTGATGTAGAGTTTCAGGGCGATGCTTCCAAAGCAATTTTTTACTATACAGCAGAAGAGCGGGTGGACTTCAGAGAACTCATCAAAGAATTTGCACATGAGTTTAGCACCCGAATTGAAATGAAACAAGTTGGCTTTAGACAAGAAGCAGCCAGATTAGGCGGTATAGGATCATGTGGCAGAGAATTGTGTTGCTCGACCTGGTTAACAGATTTCAGATCAGTAAATACTGCCGCAGCTAGATATCAGCAACTTTCTCTAAACCCTCAAAAACTTGCCGGACAATGCGGAAAGCTAAAGTGTTGCCTTAATTATGAATTGGACACCTATCTGGAAGCCCTAAAAACCTTTCCCAGTGCAGACACTAAGCTTGAAACCGAAAAAGGAACTGCAGTCTGTCAAAAATTAGATATTTTCAAGGGTGTTTTATGGTATGCCTATGAAGGTCAATGGATGAATTGGTTTGAAATTACAGCTGAAAGAGCAAATGAAATAATAGAATTAAACAAGCAAAATAAAAAAGCACAAAGTCTCGAAATTTATGTAAATGAAGCTTCAATTACAAATGAAGCAGTCTACAACAATGTTGTTGGTCAAGATAGTCTTACAAGATTTGACAAACCCAAAAGCTCTAAAAAAAGATCAAAAAACAAAAAAAGAAAAAAAAGAAATCCTCAAAAAAATGGATAAAAGATTTTTTATTATTGTTTTTTTTGGACTAGTAATAACCTCTTGTGATTCCAATCAAATTCACAGTGAATTCAAATCAATGCCTAATCATTGGCCCATTGAACAATCAGTGGAGTTTCAATTGCCTGAATTTGATTCATTAAAGAAATACAACTTGTTTTTTAATATTAGAAACACCAACGACTATAACTTCAATAATCTGTTTTTAATTGCTTCTATGAATTTTCCCAACGGCAAAGTTGTGATTGATACCTTGGAATATCAAATGGCGAACCCAAATGGTACTTGGTTAGGTTCAGGAAACAGAGTTAAAGAGAATAAATTGTGGTACAAAGAGAACGTTCAATTTATTGAAGAGGGCATATACATCCTTAAAATACGACAGGCAATGCGCAATAATGCATCAGTAGCCGGCGTTAAAAATCTCGAAGGCATTACAGATGTTGGTGTAATAGTTGAAATAAGTCAAGTCGAAAGACAATAACACATATGGCAAAGAAAAAAACAAAAAAGAACGCAGTGAATTACTGGAAATACATCAAGTGGTTTTGGTCGTTGTTTGGAATAGGGTTGTTGCTGGTAGCCTTCTTGTTTTTACTTGCATCGTGGGGAGCTTTTGGCACATTACCAACCTTTGAAGAGCTTGAAAACCCTGAAACCAACCTCGCCACTGAAATACTTTCTTCAGATGGAGAAACACTTGGTAAGTTTTATCGTGAGAATAGAACCCCCGTTAACTATGAAGACCTTCCAGAACACTTGGTTCAGGCGTTAATTGCTACTGAAGACGAACGTTTCTATAATCATGCTGGCATTGATGCACGTGGCACAATTAGAGCTGCTCTTTTTTTAGGCAAACGTGGTGGCGCAAGCACAATCACACAACAACTTGCAAAGCAGCTTTTTACAGGGGTTAGGTCTAATAATATTGTTGAAGCAGTCATTCAAAAAATGAAGGAATGGGTAATAGCAACTCGACTTGAGCGGCAATATACCAAAGAAGAAATTATCACGATGTACTTTAATAAATATGATTTCGTGAACCAGGCTGTAGGAATTCGCTCTGCATCGCGAATTTATTTTGGTAAAGAACCCAAAGAGCTTACCACTGTTGAAAGTGCCATGCTGGTTGGGATGTTAAAAAACTCTTCACTATTTAACCCACTTAGAAGAGAAGAAATGGTTATAACTAGAAGAAATGTTGTGCTGAAACAAATGGAAAAAAATAACTTTCTTTCTTCAGAAGTCAAAGACTCATTGCAGCAACTCCCTTTAGGACTAAATTATTCACCTGAAGGACATGATGAAGGCTTGGCCACCTACTTTAGAGAATATGCCAGAGCAGAAATTCAAGAATGGATCAATAACAATCCAAAAGCTGATGGCAGTAAATATAATATCTACAGAGACGGACTGAAAATCTTCACAACCATCGATTCAAAAATGCAACAGTATGCAGAAGAATCGGTTCACGCACATTTAACAAATCTTCAAAGAGAATTTGATCGGCAAAATAAAAACAACACTACAGCCCCATTCAGAGGAATAACAAGTGAAGAAACAGAACAAATCATAAAAAATGCCATGCGAAGGAGCGACAGGTGGAGAACCCTTAGTGCTCAAGGAAAATCTGAAGAAGAAATCATTGCGTCATTTAATGAAGAAAGAGAAATGAAAATATTTTCCTGGAAAGGAGATATAGACACAATTATGAAACCAATAGATTCAATTAGGTTTTATAAATCATATCTTCAGTCTTCGTTAATGTCTATGAACCCACAAACAGGTGAAGTCAAAGCCTGGGTAGGAGGAATTAACTACAAACATTTTAAATATGATATGGTAAAGCAAGGAAAACGCCAGGTGGGCTCTACCTTTAAGCCTTTCGTTTATGCCACAGCTATTGACCAGCTTCACATGTCACCTTGTGATACCTTGCCAAACACACCCTACACAATCGAGGAAGGAAAATACGGTCTCTTAAAACCGTGGACACCCAAAAATGCAGGAGACAAATATGGCGGAATGGTAAACCTTATCCAGGCGTTAGCAGAGTCTCATAATGTAATCTCAGCAAACCTGATAGATAAAACCGGCCCACAACCAGTAATAGACTTGGTAAGCAAACTGGGAATAAACACTTCAGAAATGACACCAGCTCCCGCAATTGCTTTAGGGACAACCGATATAAGTTTGTTTGAAATGGTTGCCGCCTATGCGGTGTTTGCCAATGAAGGAATTTATGTGGAACCCGTGATGATTTTTAGAATAGAAGACAAAAACGGAACCGTTTTATTCCAACATGTTCCCAATACTAGAGATGTTATTAGTGCTGAAAGTGCTTATGTTACCACAAAACTACTGGAAGGTGTGACACAGGGAGGTTCAGGAGGAAGATTAAGAAGAACCTGGGCAAATGACTTTTATAAAAATTTAATCACCGGTTACCCTTATGGTTTTACAAACCCTATTGCCGGAAAAACAGGAACCACACAAAATCAAAGCGACGGATGGTTTATGGGAATGGTGCCTAACTTAGTAACCGGAGTGTGGGTTGGCGCTGAAGACAGATCTGCCAGGTTTCCAACAATTACTTATGGACAGGGAGCAACAATGGCATTGCCAATATGGGGGCTCTATATGAAAAAGTGTTATGAAAATGAAGAATTGGGTGTCTCCAAGGAAGACTTTAAAAAACCTGAAAACCTTTCTATCGAAACTGATTGCAGTAAATGGTTAGAAACCAATGATGATGAAGATATTTTAGACGAATTTAGTTTTTAAACAAACAATTATGATAAACAAAGTAGTTTCTGATGTAAACACTGCCTGTGAAGGAGTTAAAAACGGCATGACATTAATGTTTGGCGGCTTTGGATTGAGTGGAATCCCGGAAAATGCAATTGCTGAACTTGTTAAAAGAGGCATTGGTGATTTGACTTGTATTTCAAATAATGCCGGTGTAGATGATTTTGGGCTAGGATTATTGTTGCACAAAAAGCAAATCAAAAAAATGATTTCTTCCTATGTTGGAGAAAATGCTGAATTTGAAAGACAGATGTTGAGTAATGAACTAGATGTAGAATTAATTCCTCAAGGCACACTGGCGCAAAGATGTCAGGCAGCTCAAGCCGGATTTCCGGCATTTTATACACCGGCAGGTTATGGAACAGAAGTCGCTGAAGGAAAGGAAACTAGAAAATTTAATGATAAATGGTATGTGCTCGAAAAAGCATTTGAAGCAGATTTTGCTTTTGTAAAAGCCTGGAAGGGTGATACTGCTGGTAACCTTATTTTTAAAGGTACTGCTAGAAATTTTAATCCCAATATGTGTGGAGCTGCCAAAATAACAGTCGCTGAAGTTGAAGAACTTGTGCCTGCAGGTGAACTTGATCCAAATCAAATTCACATCCCCGGAATTTTTGTTCAACGTATTTTCCAGGGTGAAAAATATGAAAAAAGAATTGAGCAACTCACCGTTAGAAAAAGAATGTAATTATGGCATTAACAAAAGAACAAATAGCACAACGCATTGCAAAAGAAGTAAAAGACGGCTATTATGTAAACCTTGGAATAGGTATACCTACATTGGTAGCAAACTTTGTTCGTGATGATATTGACGTGGAATTTCAAAGCGAAAATGGGGTGTTAGGAATGGGCCCTTTCCCTTTTGAAGGAGAAGAAGACCCTGACTTAATCAACGCTGGGAAACAAACAATTACAACTCTGCCGGGAGCATCCTTTTTTGATTCTGCAATGAGTTTTTCTATGATAAGAGGACAACACGTTGATTTGACAATTCTCGGTGCAATGGAAGTAGCTGAAAACGGTGATATTGCTAATTGGAAAATTCCCGGTAAAATGGTAAAAGGAATGGGTGGAGCAATGGATCTGGTTGCTTCAGCAGAAAATATCATAGTTGCTATGATGCACACCAACAGAGCAGGAGAATCCAAATTGCTTAAAAAATGTTCGCTTCCTTTAACAGGAGTTAATTGTGTGAAAAAAGTAGTTACAGATCTCGCTGTTTTAGAGATTACCCCTAATGGATTTAAGTTAATTGAAAAAGCACCCGGAGTAACTATTGAACAAATAAAAAATGCTACCGAAGGAACTTTAATTGTTGAGGGAGATATCCCCGACATGAACCTCTAATATATTAAATATCATACTTATGTTTGCTCCTTACTTAAGGAGCTTTTTTTATGCCTAATTGAGGATAAATAGCACGCAAATGTTAAAATAAAGTGCATTACAACGAATATATATGTTTTTTATCGTCAAAAATAGAATTTTGTTTGCATATTAGCAGTCCCAAATTTAACCGGCTTACTTAACCTAAGCTATGTAAGTTACAAGAAGTGAAAAAACTAAATCGAAATTGAAATTATGGCTAAAGTCAAAAAACAGTTTCAAGTATGGTACCAAAAAGTAAAACCTACTTTTATATTATTAAGTAGTGTGCTGTACATCACAAAAAAAGTCTTTTTACTGATGTAACTAAAAATAAACCCCGAATCTGTTTGACATTTTCAGATTTAAAGGTCAATCCCGCTCTTTGTGAGGTTAGAGCGGGATTTTTTTATGCCCTTAAAAGTAAGATTCTTAAGAAACCATTTTCAAGGTATTTTTACTTACCTAAAGGAATCGCTTCAATCAATTTTCTCGTATAGCTTTTTAAAGGATTTGCATATATTTCATCTGCTTCACCCATTTCTTCAATTTTACCGGCATTCATAACCATTAAATGATCGGCCATATATTTTACAACTGCAAGGTCATGAGAAATAAACAAATAACTGAATTGATAGGTTTTCTTTAAGTCATTAAGCAAGTTAAGCACTTGTGCCTGAACAGAAATATCCAATGCAGAGACCGATTCATCACAAATGATAAGTTTTGGTTCCAATGCAATTGTCCGGGCAATTCCTACACGTTGCCTTTGTCCGCCAGAAAGTTGGTGAGGATATCGGAAGTAAAAACTTGAGTCCAGACCCACCTGTTCCAAAAGCTCCAAAACTCGCTCCTTTCTCTTCTTGCTACTCCAAAAAAGATTATGCACTTTCATAGGTTCTAATATTGCTTCACCAATAAGTAGCCTTGGATTTAGTGATGAGTAAGGATCTTGAAAAATAATCTGTATTTCTTTTCTGTACTTTTTGAAATCATTTTCACTTAAAGCTGAAATTTCCTTACCTCTGTATAATATTTTTCCTTTGGTAGCTTTGTCAAGTTGAAGAATAGCTTTCCCCAAAGTAGATTTTCCACAGCCTGATTCGCCAACCAAACCAAGAGTTTCTCCTTCATAAAGCCGGAAGCTAACATTGTTTACTGCTTTAGTTTTCTCTTTAGCTCTAAATAATCCGGTATTTGAAATGTATTCTTTTTCAAGGTTGAACACCTCAAGCAGCGGTTTTTGATTGTATATAATTTTATGTTGTTGAGTTCTTTCTTCTTTGGTAATGATACTTTTTTTGAAGCTATTTTCTAAAAAATCCTTGATTGTGGCGAGTTTTTCTGTTCGCTGATTTAACGAAGGCCTGGCGTTTAATAATGCTTTGGTATACGGTTCTTTTGGAGAATGAAATAATTGTTGAACTGCACCTTGCTCCACAATCTTTCCCTGAAACATCACAACAACTCGGTCTGCAATTTCAGAGACTAATGCCAGGTCATGTGAAATAAAAATAATGCTCATCTGGGTTTCTTTTTGCAAATCCTTAAGCAAATGAATAATTTCTTTTTGAACGGTCACATCCAAAGCTGTCGTGGGTTCGTCAGCTATTAGAATTTTAGGTTTGCAAGCTATGGCCATAGCAATCATCACACGTTGCATTTGTCCACCACTCATTTGATGGGGGTATTTGTTAAAAATTTCTTTTGGATTTGGCAGTTTTACTTTTTCAAAAAGCAAAATGGTTTCTTTTTTAGCATCTTGTTGCGAAAGCTTATTGTGGTGAATTAAGATTTCAGAAACTTGTTTTCCACACCGCATAGACGGGTTGAGAGCATTCATTGGCTCCTGAAAGATCATGGAAATCTCATTGCCTCTGATTTTTTGATATTCCTTTTCGGATAACCTCTTAAGGCGCCTTCCTTTAAACACTATTTCTCCGTTTTTAATAGTAGAAACCTTCGGAGGGAGTAAACCCATAATTGCTATAGTACTTACTGACTTACCGGAACCTGACTCTCCTACAATACCCAATATTTCATTATTGTTTAAAGAAAAGGATATATTTTTAACCACTTCATTATCCAATTTTTCGTTTCGAAACGAAATGGTTAATGATGAAACTTCTAATAAAGGTTGGTTATTTAGAGTCATGGATTATACAGAAAGGATTTCATCAGCGGTTAAGATTTCCTCGTTTCTCAATCTTAAAAAAACCTGAGCAACCGCAACGGTATCTTTTTCACAGTAACGAATGATGCGGTCGATATCTTTATCATCATAATAAACCCCGCGCACTTCGCTGCCATCAATATCATCTTTTGGTGAGGGAATTTCAAGAATATGAGTGAGTAACTTCAATGATGTGAAATGCTTATAATCGCCAAATTTCCATAGTTCCAGTGTATCCAAATGAGGGACTTCCCAAGGTTTTTTTCCAAAAAGGTTCAATTTGGCTGGGATTTCAATGCGGTTGATAATCATTCGTCTTGCGATAAAGGGAAAGTCAAACTCTTTTCCATTATGAGCACACAAAATATGTTGGGATTTATTGAAATGGGTGTCCAGCAAGTTTTTAAAATCTTTGAGAATTTGTACTTCATGACCATAAAAAGAAGTCACCCTGAAGTTTCTGATGTCACCTTTCAATACAAAATAGCCCACTGAGATGCAGATAATTTTTCCAAATTCGGCCCAAATACCGGCACGTTCATAAAAATCTTCAGGCGTGTGTTCATCGCGACGTTGGTATTCTGTTTTCTTTTCCCAAAGTATTTTTAAGGTGTCGTCTACATCTTGAAAGTTTTCCTGTAAAGGAACCGTTTCAATGTCTAGAAAAAGGATGTTTTCCAGGTTTATTTTTTGTAACATATCAAACTATTTATTTCAACATCTCAAAAGCCTCTTCCATATAAATCATAAAATTTTTGGGATAGGTTTCAATGCCGTTTGTTTCTCCCTTTGAGTGACCTAAACGAACCACAATGATATTTTCCTGAGGAAAAACAATCACATACTGGCCTAGGTGACCGCGCATAGCAAAGTACTTTTTGCCTTTACTCTCACCCAGCCAGAAACCATACCCATAGGGTTCTCCCTCAAAGCGTGGCGTAATAGATTTTGCCACAAATGCAGAGTCGATTAGTTGTTGGTTTTGCCATCTTCCATGGTCTTTATAAAGCTTACCAAAACGGGCAAAATCACGCGCATTTGAGGCAAAACAACAATAGGATTTCACCATTCCGTTCTTTTCA
>NZ_CAXBAN010000009.1:0-16643 GCF_963973675.1 uncultured Planktosalinus sp.
TTTAGAAGAATTTGATAATGGTACACAAGCTGTAATTCGTGAAAAGCAATTGAAAAAATGGAACCGCCAATGGAAAATTAATTTGATTGAAGTAATGAATCCGGGTTGGATGGATATAAGTATGAATTGGAGGAATGAGGATTTGATTTTTAAATCGAAAAGGATTGCTGACAAAAAATTAAGAATAATTTAAAAATATGGAATTAATAGAACAAGATTCCCGCCTTCGCGGGAATTACATACTAGGCATCGCAGACAACTCCTTAATCCTTGGCCAACGCCTCGGCGAACTCTGTGGTCACGGTCCCAGTCTGGAAACAGACATCGCTTTGACAAATATGTCACTGGACTTATTCGGGCAGGTGCGCAGTTATTACCAATACATCGCCCAACTTTCAGGTGAAGACAAAACCGAAGACGATATCGCTTTTTTGCGTTTGGAACGGGATTACAAAAACGTGCTACTGGTAGAACAACCCAATACAGATTTTGGCTACGTCATCGCCCGCCAGTATTTCTTCGATGTATTTCATTTGTTGTTAATGCAGGAATTGCAAAACAGTAAAGATGAAACCCTTTCGGCCATCGCCAAAAAAGGCATCAAGGAAGTGAGTTACCACAAACGTTTTTCAGGGGATTGGGTAAAACGACTGGGTGATGGAACAGAAGAAAGTCATACACGTATTCAAAATGCTGTAAAGGATCTATGGCCTTACACTAACGAACTTTTCGAAATGACCGAAGCAGACAAACAAGCCGCAGAAGCAGGGATTGGCGTCGATGTTTCCAAATTAAAAGGCAACTATTATAAAGAAGTTACAGAGTTATTAAAAGAAGCAACACTCAAAATCCCCGAAAGCAAATACTTCCACAAAGGCGGAAAACATGGTGTGCATTCCGAACATATGGGTTATATATTAGCAGATTTACAATTCATGCAACGCACCTATCCCGGAATGAAGTGGTAAGGGAATACTAAATATCGAAATTACAATAAAGAACACTGAAGTTTTCTAATTTTTTAAACAATGAAGAATTATAAATATGATTTAGAAGAAAGACTTATTAAGTTTGCTATTGATGTCATATTGGCTTGCGGAAAATTAGATGGAAATTTTGCTTCACAACATTTATCAAAACAATTGATTCGATCAACTACGGCCGTGGCTTTGAATTATGGAGAGGCTCAAAGTGCAGAATCTGCTAGGGATTTCTTGCATAAAATGAAAATTTGCCTTAAAGAATTAAGAGAGTCACTTATTAATTTAAAAATCCAAAAAGGAGCAAATTTAATAAAGGATATTAAAAAGGTAGAAGAATTAATCAACGAAAATAACGAGCTTATTTCCATTTTTGTTGTAAGTATTCGAACTTCTAAAAATAAAAATCAAATCTAACCCTTCGATATTCGTTATTCTTAATTCGTTATTCGATTTTCATATGACAGAAACCACCCGACATATCAACCCCAAATTAATCGAAATCCTAAAAACCGTTCCAGACCCTGAAATACCGGTTTTGACAATTGTGGATCTGGGTGTGGTGCGTGAAGCTGAGGTGTTGAAAGACGGTTCTGTTGAGGTGAAGATTACGCCCACCTACAGTGGTTGCCCTGCAATGGATGTTATAGGTGACGATATAGTAACCGCTTTCGCAAAGGCTGGAATGAAAGCCAAAGTTAAACTCATCCTTTCACCCGCCTGGAGTACCGATATGATTTCTGAAGATGGAAGGGCAGCATTAGAAAAATATGGAATCGCAGCACCACTCGATGCCACGTCAGACAAGGAAGCCCTTTTAGGAAACAAAAAATTAGTAAAATGCCCACAATGTGGTTCAAAAAATACCGAATTGGTCAGCCAGTTTGGTTCCACAGCTTGCAAAGCACAGTTTAAGTGCAATGACTGTTTAGAGCCGTTTGACTATTTTAAATGCTTAAAATAATCCCAGCGAAGGAGGGATCTCGTAATTATTATGATATAACCTTTTTAGACTATGAAAAGTATAGAAATACAAATAAAAAACAACCTCGCCATCATCACCCTTAACCGGCCTGAAGTATTCAACAGTTTCAACCGCGAGATGGCACTAGCATTGCAAATAGCATTGGATGATTGTGAAGTAAATCCTGAAGTTCGAGCCATTCTCCTCACTGGAAGTGGAAAAGCCTTCTGCGCCGGCCAGGATTTAAAAGAAGTCACCAGTCCTGAGTTAAATCCCGGGTTTAAAGCCATTTTAGATGAACATTACAATCCCATCATTTCCAGAATTAGAAATATAGAAAAACCCGTGGTAGCCGCCGTAAATGGGGTTGCTGCCGGTGCCGGCGCTAATATTGCACTGGCTTGTGATGTGGTTGTGGCATCAGGCCTTGCCAGTTTTATACAGGCGTTCAGTAAAATTGGTTTGATTCCTGATAGTGCGGGAACGTTCTTTTTACCCCGATTGATTGGTTTCCAGAAAGCTTCAGCCTTGATGATGCTGGGTGATAAAGTATCTGCAGAAGAAGCCGAAAAACTAGGGATGATTTACAAAGTATTTTCGGCAGAAATCTTTATGGAAGAAGCCGAAAAAATAGCAATAACCCTTTCGCAAATGCCTACCCACGGACTCGCATTGACCAAAAAAGCCTTGAACGCATCTATGCAAAACAACCTGAATGACCAACTTAAACTGGAGTCCAAATACCAAATCGAAGCTGCCCAAACGGAAGATTACAGGGAAGGTGTAAATGCGTTTATGGAAAAAAGAAAACCCAATTTTATTGGTAAATGATTTCAAAATTCAAATTTGTAATTTCACATTTCAAATTTGAAAATGAATAACTAAATTTTTAAAAACCACAAGTTTGAAATAATAATTTTGAAGTTACTATGACTGCTGACGAGTTGGAAAACAGATTAATAAGATTTGCAATTGATTGTATCAAACTTACTTCAATGGCAAAAAAGTCATATGCTTCAGACCATATGAACGGGCAATTGATACGTTCAGCTAGCAGTCCGCCTTTAAATTATTCAGAGGCAAGAGCAGGTGAATCTCACAGAGATTACATTCATAAAATGCAGATTTGTCTCAAAGAGTTGCGTGAATCAAAAACCAATTTAAGAATTCAAATAGGAACTGACTTTTATGAAAGTAAGGAGTTTATTGAAATACTCCTAAAGGAAGCAACAGAGCTGGTTTTGATTTTTTCAAAGAGTGTATCAACATCAAAAAGGAATAACAGAATAGTATAAATACTAATTTCAAATTTGAAATAAAAAATTTGAAATAAAAAATTTGAAATATTTATGAAATTAGCAATAATAGGATCAGGAACAATGGGCAGCGGTATTGCACAAGTAGCCGCCACAGCCGGCTGTTCGGTAAAATTGTATGATACCAATCAAGCGGCCTTGGACAAAAGTAAAGCTGCTTTGGCGAAAGTAATGAGCCGTCTGGTAGAAAAAGGTAAAATTGATGAAAAAGAAAAATCACGCATCGAAAACAGCATCAGTTATGTCGGCTCTTTAAAAGACCTTGCTGAAGCGGATTTAACCATCGAAGCCATCATTGAAAATGCCGAAATCAAACAAAAAGTATTTCAAGAGTTAGAAAGTTATCAATCAGACACAGCCATTATTGCGTCAAATACTTCCTCACTTTCCATAGCTTCACTGGCAGCATCTTTAAAAAAACCCGAGCGTTTTATCGGGATTCATTTTTTCAATCCTGCGCCATTGATGCCTTTGGTTGAAATTATACCGGCAATTCAGACCTCCGATGATGTGAAAAATAAAGTGGTGCAAATCATAGGCGATTGGAAAAAAATTGGTGTTTTGGTCAAAGACACCCCCGGCTTTATTGTAAACCGAGTGGCACGCCCGTTTTATGGAGAAGCATTGCGTATTTACGAAGAAGGAATTGCCGATTTTGCTACTATTGACTGGGCAATGAAAGAAATGGGTGGTTTTAAAATGGGACCCTTTGAACTGATGGATTTCATAGGTAACGATATCAATTATACGGTTACCGAAACTGTTTTCACTGCTTTCTATTTCGACCCGAGATACCGGCCAGCATTCACCCAAAAACGTTTTGCCGAAGCAGGTTACTTAGGTAGAAAATCGGGTAGAGGGTACTATAATTATGCTGAAAATGCCAACAATCCTGAGCCTAAAAAAGACCCAAAACTTGGAAAACAAATTTTTGAACGCATTCTAGGAATGCTCATCAACGAAGCTGCAGACGCCTTGTTTTTAAATATCGCTTCCGCAAAAGATATTGATTTAGCGATGACCAAAGGTGTGAATTACCCAAAAGGACTTCTCGCCTGGGCAAATGAAATGAGTATTGATTGGTGCGTTGAAAAAATGGATGCACTTTATGAGGAATACCGTGAGGATAGGTATCGATGTAGCCCGCTACTTCGAAAAATGAGAAGAGAAAGTAAAATATTTTAGAATTATGACAGAAGGTAACAAAATACCGGAAAAGATGCTCTCTCTCGACTCTTTCAGTCAATGGCTAGGTATTGAGGTTTTGGAATGTGAAATCGGGCGATGTAAAGTCGGTATGACCGTCAGAAAAGAAATGTTGAATTCTATGAACAAAGCTCATGGAGGCATCACTTATTCGCTGGCAGACACCGCTTTTGGGTTTTCTGCCAATACGCATGGCAAGTTTGCTGTTTCGATTGAAACCTCCATCAACCACATTGAAGCATTGGAAGAAGGCGATTACATCACAGCCGAATCTGTCATCGAAGAAACCAGAAACAAACTGGGTTTTCACATCATCGAAGTGAAAAATGGTGAAAAATTGGTAGCTTTGTTCAAAGGTGTAGTTTACAGAACCAGTAAAGACTGGGAATAATTTATTTAAACCATAACTCCTTAAAAAATCATGAAATGGAAAGGCAGAAGAAAAAGTGGCAACCTCGATGATCGTCGAGGGATGAGTGGCAAAGGCAAGTTAGTTGCCGGTGGTGGACTCATAGCAATAGTAGTGATTTTGCTTCAACTTTTTGGAGGGGAAACTGGTCAAACAATTGCTCCCTTTTTAGAAGAATTCTCCAATCAACAACAAACCACTCAGCAAGTCCAAAACCGCGAACTCACACCTGAGGAAGTTGAAATTGGTGACTTTGTAGCCACAATTTTAGCAGATACTGAAGATGTATGGCATCAGATTTTCAGAGAAAATAATTTAGGCACTTACAAAGAGCCAAAGCTTGTTCTTTTTAATGATCAAGTTACTTCAGCTTGTGGTAATGCATCCTCTGCTATGGGGCCATTTTACTGTCCAGCAGACCAAAATGCTTATATGGACCTCGTTTTTTTTAATGAACTCCACAATCGCTTTGGCGCTAAAAGAGGAGACTTTGCAATTGCTTATGTAACGGCACACGAGATAGGACATCATGTACAAACACTTTTGGGGACCTCTCAAAAAGTGCGTCAAATTCAAAGTCAAATGAATAAAGTTGAAGCAAATAAATTATCTGTTGCCCTCGAGCTTCAAGCCGATTTTTATGCAGGTCTTTGGGCACACTATGTTCAAGGATACCTTACTGAAAATGATATTGAAGTAGCGATAAGCGCAGCACAAGCCGTGGGAGATGATGCCATTCAAAAAAGAGTTAGGGGACATGTGCAACCAGAGAGTTTCACGCACGGTACTTCTGCACAACGCAAAGAATGGTTTATGAGAGGGTTAAGAACAGGGGATTTTTCTCAGCACGATACCTTTTCAGAAATTTTGGATTAATGGAATTAATATTGAATTAAAATAGTAACCTAAAAACACGAGACTTCCGCTTTCGCGGAAGATAGAAATATGTATATAATTGACGGAGTAAGAACACCCATAGGCAGTTATCAAGGCACCCTTTCACCGGTTCGCACCGATGATCTGGCTGCACTTGTAATCGCCGAAATCGTAAAAAGAAATCCAAACATTCCAAAAGACGCTTACGATGATGTCATTCTGGGCTGTGCTAATCAGGCCGGTGAAGACAACCGAAATGTTGCACGTATGGCTTCATTGCTGGCAGGATTGCCTTACAGCGTTCCCGGGGAAACCGTGAACCGCCTTTGCAGCAGCGGACTTTCAGCGATGATCCATGCACATCGCGCAATTAAAACAGGAGACGGGGATGTCTTTATCGCCGGTGGTGTGGAGCATATGACTCGTGGACCCTATGTGGTGGCAAAACCTTCCAGTGCTTTTGGAACCGATGCCAAGATGTATGATTCCAGTTTTGGTTGGCGTTTTGTCAACCCAAAAATGCACGCGATGTATGGCACCGATGGGATGGGTGTAACAGCTGAAAACCTGGTGGAGAAATACAACATTTCACGTGAAGATCAAGATGCCTTTGCATACAATTCCCAAATGAAAGCCGCCAAAGCACAACAAAACGGCCGACTTGCTAAAGAAATTGTAACGGTGGAAATTCCCCAAAGGAAAAAAGACCCTATTTTGTTTTCTGAAGATGAATTTATCAAACCAAATACTTCAAAAGAAGTGCTGGCAAAATTACGTGGCGCATTCAAAAAAGACGGCAGCGTTACCGCCGGAAATTCTTCGGGGTTAAATGATGGTGCAGCCGCAACAATCATCGCTTCTGAAGCTGCAGTTAAAAAATACAACCTCAAACCATTGGCCAGAATTCTAAGTTCAGCAGTGGTGGGAGTAGAACCCAGAATTATGGGAATTGGTCCCGTAGAAGCTTCTAACAAAGCACTCGCAAAAGCCGGATTGAAAATGGCAGATATGGACATCATCGAGTTAAACGAAGCCTTTGCTGCCCAATCCCTAGCTTGCATTAGAGAATGGGGACTTGAAGACGACGACTCAAGAATCAACCCTAATGGAGGCGCCATTGCCATTGGTCATCCACTTGGTGTCACCGGCGCCCGCATTTGCTACTCCGCCGCATTAGAGTTATCTTTGACTGGCAAGAAATATGCATTGATAACTATGTGTATTGGAGTGGGGCAGGGATATGCTGCAGTGATTGAAAGAGCCTAAAATTTCCGCGAAGGCGGAAATCTCGTTAATCAAATTAAAAATATTAAACCAAGTTACCCGCCTTCGCGGGCATAGGATATGAAAACACAACACTACATACTAGGCAACTGGACAGACGGTAATGGAGAAGGAACGCCCGTTCAGGATTCCATTACCGGAGAAGTATTTACCAGCGTTACCACAGAAGGGCTGGACTTTCCATCTATTTTGCAATATGGGCGTGAAAAAGGGGAGACCCTTCGTAAAATGACCTTTCAGGAGCGTGGTAACATGATCAAAAAA
Source organism: uncultured Planktosalinus sp. (assembly GCF_963973675.1). Taxonomy (NCBI): domain Bacteria; kingdom Pseudomonadati; phylum Bacteroidota; class Flavobacteriia; order Flavobacteriales; family Flavobacteriaceae; genus Planktosalinus; species uncultured Planktosalinus sp. The sequence continues at coordinate 7,300 of NZ_CAXBAN010000009.1, forward strand.
CTGGCCATGTATCTTAACAAAAAGAAAGCACAGTTTTACGAAATCAGTTACCGCACCGGTGCCACAAAAATCGATAGCTGGATAGACATTGAAGGCGGTTTTGGAAACCTCTTTGCTAATGCCTCTTTGCGAAAATTATTCCCTAATCAGTCTTACCACGTAGAGGGCGAACCCATCGATCTTTCCCGTGGTGGGCGTTTTATGGCGCATCATATTATGGTGCCCAAAGAAGGCGTCGCTGTACATATCAATGCCTTTAATTTTCCTGTATGGGGAATGCTGGAAAAATGCGCAGTCAACTGGATGGCGGGAATGCCCGCTGTGGTTCTTCCTGCACCCCAAACGGCTTACCTTACTGAAGCCGTTGTAAAAGAAATTATCGCCTCAGGCATTTTACCCGAAGGTAGTCTGCAACTCATTTCGGGAACAGCAAAAAATATAATCGATACCGTGCAATCGCAGGATGTCGTGACATTTACAGGATCCGCTAAAATAGGTAGAATGCTGAAAGCACATCCGCAACTTATTGAAGAATCAGTGCCTTTTACAATGGAAGCAGATTCATTGAACGCCTCTGTCCTTGCGGAAGACGCCGCTCCAGGTTCACCAGAATTTGATTTGTTTATCAAAGAAGTGCGTAACGAAATGACCGTGAAATGCGGACAAAAATGTACCGCCATTCGCCGCATCCTCGTTCCTGAAAAATATATGGAAGATGTTCAGATTGCCTTAGGCAAGGCACTCGATAAAGTTACCGTTGGTGACCCGCGTTTAAAAGAAGTGCGGATGGGAGCTCTGGTAAACCACGCACAACGCGAATCTGTTAAAAGTCAGGTTCAGAAGATTGCTAAAACCGCTCAAATCGTTTACGGAAGTTTTGATTCCTTTGAAGCAGTGGGAGCTGACGCCGAAAAAGGCTCTTTCCTTCGTCCAATATTACTCCGGGAAGACCATCCTCTGAAAAACGAAGCAGCACATATCACCGAAGCTTTTGGACCGGTGAGCACCTTGATGCCTTATAACAGTATTGAAGAAGCGATAAAAATATCCAAACTTGGAAAAGGTTCGTTGGTAAGTTCGATTTTTACCAACGATGATTCCATCGCTAAAGAATTCACCATAGGTGCCGCTTCCCACCACGGAAGGATCCTTACCATCAACCGTGAAAGCGCTAAACAAAGCACCGGACACGGTTCACCATTGCCATTGCTTGTTCACGGTGGTCCCGGTAGAGCAGGTGGAGGCGAAGAAATGGGAGGGATGCGTGGTGTCAAACACTATATGCAACGCACTGCCATTCAAGGTTCGCCAACAACCCTTACCGAAATCACCGGTATTTACCAACCCAATTCCGATTATAAAGAAGCAGAAAAGCATCCGTTTACCTATCACTGGGAAGATATCCAACCCGGAATGTCACTTAAAACACACAAAAGAACTTTAACAGATGGTGATATAGTGAATTTCGCCAATTTGACTTGGGATCATTTTTATGCCCACACAGACATCACCTCCCTGGACGGAAGTATTTTTGAACAACGCACCGCTCACGGTTATTTTATCATTTCGGCGGCGGCAGGCTTGTTTGTCTATCCCAATAAAGGGCCGGTAGCAGCCAATTACGGTTTGGAGGATATTCGCTTTTTGCGACCTTTGTATCACAACGATACCATTTATGTGCGTCTTACGTGCAAACAAAAAGTGGATCGCGACTCAAAAGGAAAAGAGCATCCATCGGGCATTGTGAAGTGGTATGTGGAAGTTTTTGATACTGAAGACGAAATGGTCGCCTTTGCCACAATTTTGACAATGGTTCAGAAAAAGCAAACGACTTTTGTCGAAATGACTTCAGAGAGCATTTCGTTTTATCTGAGTAAATTATCAGAATCGGTCACGCCGAAATGGGGCACGATGACACCGCAGCATATGGTGGAACATTTGGAATTTAGTTATAGGATAGCTTCCGGCGAAATGCAGAATTTTGATATCGCCACGCCCGAAGAATATTTAGAAAAAACCCAGGAAACTTTATGGAATTATAAACCGATGCCGAGGGAATTTCATATGCCCTTGATGCACAAAGGCAAACTGGAACCCTTGCAACACCCTGATTTAGAAACCGCAAAACAAAAAATGCTTGAAGCTCGAGAGGAATATCTGTTGTATTACAAAGAAAACCCTGATGCACTCACCAAAAATGCGGTGTTTGGCTTTTTAAATAAGTATGAGTGGTATTTGTTGGAGAGGAAACATTTGAACCATCATTTTAATCAATTTGGTTTGCTATAAGCAAATCAAATTGATTAAAATTCCCACGGAAGTGGGAATCTATTATAACCACGGAAGTGGGAATCTAATATAACCACGGAAGTGGGAATTTAAATAAGTAGTATAGAAGAATAGTAAAATAGAGTTTTGATTAATTGGAGCGTTTATATAATAACAAATAAGCTTAAAGGCGTTTTATATATTGGTGTTACAAAAGATTTAAAAAGAAGAATTTATCAACACAAGAAAAAAGCGCACCCAGCCACTTTTTCTGCTAGATACAATTTAAATAAACTAGTTTACTTTGAAAATTTTGAACAAGAAGAAAAAGCATATGTAAAAGAAAAACAAATAAAAAAGTGGAATCGGGATTGGAAAATAAAATTAATTGAAGAAGAAAACCCAAATTGGGAAGACTTATATGAAAAACTTTAATAGTATGTTTAACCATCACAAATTTGTGATATAAAACGAGATTCCCGCCTTCGCGGGAAATGAATATGACAGAACAACCCTACGTAAAACAAAACATAAATAATAACATTGCCACAATTGAGTTCTTCCATCCGGCACACAACAGCTTGCCGGGAGATTTACTTGCTAAATTGGCAAACACCATAACCGAAGCGGGAAATAATGACGATGTAAAAGTCATCATACTGCAAAGTGGCGGTGACCGTACATTTTGTGCAGGCGCCAGTTTTAACGAACTCATTTCCATCAATGATGATAAAACCGGTGAGATCTTTTTCAGTGGTTTTGCCAACGTCATTAATGCGATGCGCAAATGCCCAAAATTCATAATCGGTCGTATACAAGGCAAAACAGTAGGTGGCGGTGTAGGCCTTGCTTCAGCAGTTGATTACTGTATGGCGACAAAATATGCATCCATCAAGCTAAGCGAACTCAATATTGGTATTGGACCTTTTGTTGTGGGACCTGCGGTGGAGCGTAAACTTGGTTTAAGTGGGATGTCGCAGATTGCCATTGACGCCAATAGTTTTTATGATGCCGAATGGGCAAGAAGTAAAGGGCTCTATATGCAGGTTTTTGATGACACAGTAAGTTTAGATAAAGGGGTTACAGCTTTCGCCAAAAACTTATGCACTTACAATCCCGAAGCAATGCAAGAAATGAAAAAAGTATTCTGGACCGGCACTGAAAACTGGGACGAATTGCTGATAGAACGAGCGAAGATTAGCGGGAGATTGGTGTTGAGTGCTTTTACGAAGAAGAAGCTGGAGAGCTACAAATAAAAATTAATAATTATTAACAATGAGATTCCCGCCTTCGCGGGAATTTGGATTATGATTTACAGTTTCAAAGGACACATACCAGTCATCCACGAAAGCAGTTTCGTGCACCCATTGGCAGCAGTCACGGGCAATGTTATAATTGGTAAAAACTGTTATATCGGTCCGGGTGCGGCGATTCGTGGGGATTGGGGCGAGATTATTTTGGAAGATGGTGTCAATGTACAGGAAAACTGTACGGTGCATATGTTTCCGGGCAAATCAATTGTTTTGAGGGAAAGTGCACATATAGGTCACGGAGCAATTATCCACGGCGCCAACATTGGAAAAAATGTATTGGTGGGAATGAATACTGTAATTATGGACGATGCTGAAATTGGTGATGAATGCATCATAGGCGCAATGGCATTTGTAAAAGCCGAAACAATCATTCAGCCAAGAAGTTTGGTAGTGGGAAACCCGGCAAAAGTGATTAAAGAAGTCAGTGACGAAATGATTTCCTGGAAAACCGCTGGAACACGATTGTATCAGCAATTGCCTGCCGATTGTCACGAGAGTTTGCGGGAGGTGGAGCCTTTGCGAGAAATTCCTAAAAACAGGCCAGTTCAAGAGGATTTTTACAAGACCCTAGAAGAATACAAGAAAGAGAAAAAAGAATAAAGACATATGTCAAAAGTTGAATTCAAACTTCCCAGAATGGGAGAAAGCATTACCGAAGGCACTATTATCAATTGGCTCGTCCAACCCGGCGAATCGTTTGAAGAAGGCGACATCATAGTTGAGGTTGGAACTGATAAGGTTGATAACGAAGTGCCGGCGCCTTTTTCGGGCACTATGTTGGAAACAAAATACAATGCTAAGGATGTGGTAAAAATTGGGGCGGTGATTGCTATTTTGGAAGCTTCTGAAGGTGTTTCAAAAAAAGCAATTAAAAACACTCAAAAAGAGGAGGTCAAAACGGCTACAACTCTAAAAGCACCGAATAAAATTGCACCAAAACAATCCGGAGTAGTTTCATCAACCTATCAAGTTCCGGTGAACCGCACGAACAAGTTTTATTCTCCGCTGGTTGAAAAAATCGCCCGTGAGCAGCACATTAGTTTTGAAGAACTGGCACGCATTCCCGCTACCGGCAATGACGGTCGTTTACGGAAAAGTGATGTCTTTAAATATATAGAGGAAGGCCGTCCGGCACAATTTGCACAGCAAGTGACAGAAGCCGGTTACAGCATTCCGCAATTAAACCTTGATAAAGGCAAAGGCAAAATCGTAGAGATGGACCGCATGCGGCAAATGATAGCTGACCATATGGTGTATAGCAAACACACTTCGCCACACGTCACCGCTTATGTTGAAGCCGATATGACCAATATGGTCAACTGGCGCAATGCCAACAAAGAGGCTTTTCAGAAAAAACATGGTGAAAAATTGACTTTCACGCCACTATTTGTGGAAGCTGTCGCAAAATCTGTAAAAGACTTCCCTATGATCAACGTTTCGGTGGATGGTACTAATATTATCGTTAAAGAACACATCAACATTGGGATGGCAACCGCATTGCCCAGCGGTAATTTGATTGTTCCTGTAGTTCATGATGCTGATAAAAAGGATTTACCCACACTGGCGAAAGTAATCAATGAACTGGCAGAAAAAGCCCGAAACAACAAACTAAAAGCAGACGATACCAAAGGAAGCACCTTTACCATTAGTAATGTGGGTACCTTTGGTAGTTTGATGGGAACACCCATTATTAATCAGCCCGAAGCCGCAATTTTGGCTACGGGAATTATCAAAAAAAGGGCAGAAGTCATCGAAAAACCCGAAGGCGACACCATTGAAATCCGTTCGATGATGTATTTGTCGCTGTCATTTGACCACCGGATTGTAGATGGTTATTTGGGAGGTAGTTTTTTAAGAAGGATTGCTGATTATTTTGAACAGTTTGATGTAAATAGAAAATTTTGATAGAGAACATGAAAATAAATAAAGATATATTCAAAAAAGCCTTCAAAAACGTCTGCACCGCCAAAACAATGGCAGAATTGTATGAAGAGAATTTTAAAGTGGTTTCCAAATATGTGCACGCTACTTCGCGAGGTCATGAAGTCATTCAAACTGCTTTAGGAATGCAGTTGTTGCCACAAGATTATGCCTATCCTTATTATCGTGACGATTCTATGTTGTTGAGTTTTGGCTGCACTCCAAAAGATTTAATGCTGCAATTACTTGCAAAGAAGGACGACCCTTTTTCCGGAGGAAGAACTTATTACTCTCACCCCAGTTTGCGCGATGATGACAAACCCAAAGTACCACATCAAAGTTCTGCTACCGGGATGCAAGCGATTCCGGCTACGGGAGCAGCGATGGGTTTTTGGTATCAGGAGCACGTCAATTCAAAATTCAAAATTCAAAACTCAAAATTACCTTTAGTAGTATGTTCCCTTGGTGACGCTTCTGTTACCGAAGGTGAAATCGCAGAGGCCTTTCAAATGGCAGCATTGAAACAGTTGCCCATTTTATATTTGGTGCAAGATAACGGTTGGGATATTTCGGCGAATGCTTCAGAAACAAGAGCCCAAGATGCTTTTGAATATGCCAAAGGGTTCCACGGACTAGAGGCCATTTCCATTGATGGAACTGATTTTATCGAAAGCTATACTCAAATCCAAAAAGTCATTGAAACCATCCGAAAAGAAAGGAGGCCCTTTTTAGTTCACGCTAAAGTGCCGTTGTTGAATCACCATACATCAGGTGTAAGAATGGAATGGTATCGTGATGATTTGGAGGAGGCACGCTCGCGTGACCCTTATCCGAAGATTAGAAAACAACTGATGGAGAATGGTTTTTCGGAAAAAGAGTTGAAAGACATCGAGACTTCCGCCTACGCGGAAGTTAGGAAGGATTATGAAGTAGCCCTCAAAGCCGAAGACCCAAAACCCGAAGATTTATTTACACATGATTTTGCGCCAACTCCAATAACTGAAGAAACCGGGACAAGAACTCCTGAATGTGCTGAAAAAGTAGTAATGGTAGATTGTGCCCTTTTTGGGATAGAAGAGTTGATGAAAAAACACAAAGAATGCCTGCTTTACGGACAGGATGTGGGTGGACGACTGGGTGGTGTTTTTCGTGAAGCAGCAACTTTGGCACAAAAGTTTGGTGACAACCGGGTGTTTAATACGCCCATTCAGGAAGCTTTTATTGTGGGAAGTACCGCTGGAATGAGCGCCGTGGGGTTAAAACCCATTGTTGAGGTTCAGTTTGCAGATTATATTTGGCCGGGACTTAACCAATTGTTTACCGAGGTAAGCCGAAGCTGCTATCTTTCAAACGGAAAATGGCCGGTTTCGATGATTTTGCGAGTGCCAATTGGGGCTTATGGTAGTGGCGGTCCCTATCACTCTTCATCAGTAGAAAGTGTAGTGACCAACATCCGCGGGTTAAAAATAGCCTACCCAAGTAATGGAGCTGATTTGAAAGGGTTGCTTAAAGCAGCTTATTATGACCCCAATCCGGTGGTGATTTTTGAACATAAAGGCTTGTATTGGAGTAAAGTTCCCGGAACCAAGGGAGCAACTTCTGTTGAACCGGCTGAAGATTATGTGCTGCCTTTCGGGAATGCGTGGCTGCTCCAGGAAATCTGGAAACAGGAAGATGTAGAAACAGCCACCATCGTTTCATATGGAATGGGTGTTCACTGGGCTATGAACGCCACACAAGGCATGCGTGACCGGGTAGAAATTATCGATTTGCGAACCCTTTTTCCATTGGACGAAGAGACCATTATGAAATCGGTTAAAAAAACCGGAAAGTGTCTGGTGGTAACAGAAGAACCTTCCAATAACAGTTTTGCCAGAGCGCTTGCCGGAAAAATTCAGGAAGAATGTTTTCAGTATCTGGATGCACCTGTTATGACGATTGGTTCAGAAAATATGCCTGCCATACCATTGAATTCTACTCTAGAACAAACCATGATTCCGAGTACAGAAAAGGTTAGGGTAAAACTAGAGACGCTTTTGGAATATTAATAAAATTAAAAGACACCTTTTAAATCAAAAAAGCACCATTATTTTTATTTAAAACAATTCTAAATAACTATATTTGCATCCCAATTAAAATTTATTTATAGATGAAAAATATAGTTATAGCACTCGCTGCCCTGGTACTTTTTTCGTGTAAAAATGATGCCAAAAAAGAGCAGGAAAATCAAACCTATCAGGAAGTAAATGTATATACCCACAGGCATTATGAAGCAGACCAGCAACTCTTTCAGCAATTTGAAGAGCAAACAGGTATAAAAGTCAATGTCATTAATGCCAGTGCTGATGAACTTATACAAAAAATGACTTTGGAAGGCGATAAATCACCTGCAGATGTATTAATTACGGTGGATGCCGGGAGATTGCATCGTGCAAAAACTGCCGGATTATTACAGCCTGTAGAATCAAAGTTTTTAGATTCAATCATTCCTTCTCATTTTATGGATACAGACAAAAACTGGTTTGCTTTAACAAAAAGAGCCCGTGTGATTGCATACGCTAAAGACAGAGTAAGCCCGGAAGATATGTCAACCTACCAAGCATTAACAGAAGCTAAATGGAAAAATAAAATACTTGTTCGCTCCTCAAGTAATATCTATAACCAGTCGCTTTTAGCATCTATTATTGCCCATCAAGGAGAGGATGATTCAAAGATTTGGGCAGAAGGTGTTGTAAAAAATATGGCGCGTTCTCCAAAAGGAAATGATCGGGATCAGGTCAAGGCTGTTGCTGCCGGTGAAGGTGATTTGGCAATAGTTAATACCTATTATGTAGGTATGTTAACCAACTCTGAAAATCCTGAGGAACGGAAAGTTGCAGAATCAGTAGGTATCTTTTTTCCAAATCAGGAAACAACAGGTACCCATGTGAATGTAAGTGGTGCAGGTGTTGCAAAATATGCTCCTAATAAAGAAAATGCAATAAAATTCATAGAGTTCTTGGTTACTGAGGAGTCACAAAAAGTATTTGCGCTTTCAAATTATGAGTACCCAGTAAACCCTAACGTAGCCATTTCAGAAACACTTAAAAACTGGGGTTCTTTTAAAGAAGACACATTAAATCTTTCGCATTTAGGAGAAAACAATAAAAAAGCGGTAATCTTATTTGATGAAGCAAGCTGGAAATAGTGATATTTTTTCCATAAAAAACAGGCTGCTTCGTTTAAAACGCGACAGCAACAGATGGTCAATAATTACACTTTTTGTAGTGTTTTTGATTGCTCTTCCTGTACTTACTATTGCGTTTAAACTTTTTGACGGGCCAGGAGAGTCATGGACACATATTGCCAAAAATTTATTAGGCGGTTATGTGTCCAATTCTTTCTATTTGTTAATAGTTTGTAGTTTTTTAGTGTTTTTATTTGGAGTTACCACTGCCTGGTTAGTGGCTCGTTATGAGTTTCCATTTCGAAAACAACTGGAATGGTTGTTGATTTTGCCTCTCGCAATCCCTTCTTACATAGTGGCTTATGCCTATTCGGGTATATTTGATTACGGTGGAAGTTTGGAAATCATTCAACGCTTCTTTGGCTTTGACTTTACCAGAATTGAAGTGATGAATCGTTTTGGGTTAGCTTTTGTTTTGAGTATATCACTTTTTCCTTATGTGTATGTTAGTACCCGTGCTTTTTTTCTAAATCAGGCTAATAATTTATTGGAGGCTTCCAGGATGTTAGGAGTTGGTGAAATCCGTACCTTTTTTAAATTGATTTTACCCCTGGCAAGACCAGCCATTATAGCCGGATTGATATTGGTGTTGATGGAAGTTCTAAATGATTATGGAG
>NZ_CAXBAN010000010.1:0-16519 GCF_963973675.1 uncultured Planktosalinus sp.
CAGGTCGTGTTTTCAAAGAAAAAGAAAGCTTAACTGTTTGGATTTCAGATGATGATAACAAAATCCCTTTAAAAATTGTAGCAGACCTTGCCGTAGGTTCAATAAGAGCTGAACTGGATGAATACAAGGGTCTAAAACATTGGTTTAAAATTATAGCTAACTAAATCCATGAATCAGTCCTCCAAAACAAATGAACTCATTGAACAATTAGAAAATAAATTTTCTGCATTAGGTCAAGATTTAAACGTTCATTTGGAAGGACTTCTACACGGAAAACCAATAACCTATTGGGATTATATACAAACAGATGCCCTTTTAAACCTTCAGATTCAACGCACCACATTACCCGACGAAATGGTATTCATAATGTATCATCAGGTAAATGAATTGCTGTTTAAAATGATTTTGTGGGAAATTGAACAGGTAGCCTTTAATGAAAATCTAACCGTTGAATTTTTCTCCTCAAAATTGATGCGAATCAGCAGATATTTTGACATGCTCACTTCGTCTTTCAACATCATGAGAGAAGGTATGGAAGCTGAACAATATATGAAATTCAGAACCACGCTTACACCTGCAAGTGGTTTTCAAAGTGCTCAATACCGAAAAATTGAATTTGCTTCTACAGATTTAATCAATTTAATTGACAATCGTTTCAGAAAAACTATTGACAGAAACACGCCTTACGAACACGCCTTAGACCACTTATACTGGCAAGCAGCAGGAAAAGATTATAATACTGGCAAAAAATCTCAATTACTAAAAGCTTTTGAAGAAAAGTATAAAGTAGATTTTGTAGCCTTTACTGAGGAGTATAATAAAATAAACCTATACTCCAAATTTAAATCCCTCCCGGAAAATATTCAAAAAGATCCTAAACTTATTAAAGCAATGCGTCATTATGATTATACAGTAAACATTACCTGGGTGATGGCACATTATGAAGCTGCAAACTATTACTTATCGGGTGGAGACCCTGATAAAAAAGTTGAAGCAACCGGAGGAAGTGACTGGGCCAAATATATGCATCCTAAATACCAAAAAAGAATTTTTTTTCCAAGTCTTTGGAGTACTGGAGAAATTGAAAACTGGGGTACAAACCTTTAAAATTAACCAAATTGAAAAAAATCGCTTACCTTTTTTTAGCTTCTCTTTTATTTATAAACTGTAAAAACGACACCATCGATGATGTTGAAGTCAAGGAAATAGAAGAACCAAAAATTGAAGAAGAATTTGGCTTTATATTAAATGATTTTAATGTTGTAAAAGATACTATAAAACAAGGTGAAACTTTTGGTTTTATAATGGATCGGCATGGTGTAACACCCGCCCAGGTTCACGCCGTCGTAAATGCTGTTAAAGACACCATAGATGTTGCTCTTTTAAGAGCCGGAAGACCTTATACAATTCTAAAATCTAAAGACTCCCTCAATAAAGCTAAAGTGTTTATTTATCAACCCACACGTGTTGATTATACGGTAATAAAACTCGATGATAGTATCACTACATACAGGAAAAAACTACCTATCACAACAAAAAGAAAAATTGCCTCGGGTATAATTACATCCTCTTTATCACAAGCAATGTCTGAAGAAGGCTTGAGCCAGGCTTTGGTTCACGAACTTTCGAGCGTTTACCAATGGACAGTCGACTTTTTTAAGCTTCAAAAAGGCGATAACTTTAAATTAATTTACAACGAAAACTACATCAACGACACAGTATATGCAGGCATAGAAAGCGTTGAAGCTACATTGCTTAATCATGGTGGACGACCCTACTACGGATTCAAATATCTTACAGATAGTATTAGCGGTTTGGCAGATTATTATGATGAAAATGCAAATACTTTAAGAAGCTTTTTTCTAAGGGCACCCTTAAACTACTCCAGAATCTCTTCTAGGTTTACTAAAAGACGCTTCCACCCTGTACAAAAAAGATGGAAAGCGCATCTTGGCACTGATTATGCCGCTCCCCACGGAACCCCTATTATGGCTACAGCAAATGGAGTTGTGGAACGATCTTCCTATACATCGGCCAATGGAAACTACGTTAAAGTTAAACACAACAATACTTATTCAACTCAGTATCTGCACATGTCTAAAAGAGCTGTAAAAGCTGGACAGCGGGTTAAACAGGGAGATGTAATTGGTTATGTAGGAAGCACTGGATTGGCCACAGGTCCCCACGTATGCTATAGGTTTTGGTACCACGGCAAACAAGTAGACCCCTATGCCATTGAACTTCCGGCAGCCGAACCAATCAAAGAAGAACACAAAAATGCATATTTCAATTTTATAAAAGACCTTAAAGTTGAAATAGATGCAATTCCTGAAAAATCTCTTTAATATTTCATTCAATAATTAGACTTTTATTATTAAAAGTGTTAAAAAACAAAAGGGTTTTGTTCATAAATCTGTTGAAAACCTTTATCCCTCTTTGTGTCAGTTAATTGTAAATAATCCTATCTTTAACAAGTTTAGTGGATAAACTTGAAATATTCTTAACATTGCGGTAAGATATATTTCCAACATTATGCTTTCTTTTGCAATTAATTTTAACTAACAAATTTCATTATGAAAAAACAACTACTTTTTTTATTTCTAATCGTAAGCTCTTTGGGTTTTTCTCAGGGGGTTGTTACCGGTAAAGTAATGGCCGGAGACATTGACGAGCCTTTAGCTGGCGCTAACATTGTCGAAAAAGGCACCACTAATGGTGCTATTGCTGATTTTGACGGAAACTTCACATTGAATGTGAGCTCAAATTCAGGAGTGATTGAAATTTCTTATTTAGGTTTTTTAAAAACCTCAAAACTATTTAGTTTAAGTAATGGATCTGCAAATTTAGGTACAATCACTCTTGCGTCTGATGCCGATGCGCTTGATGAAGTTGTAATTGTAGGTAGAGGTATTATTGACCTTGCTGCAGACAGAGCAACGCCCATTGCTGTATCTTCAATAACAGCAGCTGAAATTCAGTCTAAAGCTGTGGGAAATGTAGAGTTCCCTGAAGTAATGAAAAACACCCCAAGTGTTTATGTATCAAATCAGGCGGGTGGTTTTGGAGACTCACAAATGTTTTTACGTGGTTTTGACCAAACAAATACTGCTTTCCTGTTAAACGGTCAACCAATCAACGGAATGGAAGATGGTAGAATGTATTGGTCAAACTGGTCAGGAATGTCAGATGTAGCCAATGCAGTTCAAGTACAAAGAGGTTTAGGTTCTTCCAAGCTTGCAATTTCATCAGTTGGTGGAACTGTTAACATTGTTTCAAAAGCTGCAAGTAGAACTCAAGGTGGTTTTGCAAGACTTATGACAGGTAACGACAGCTATATGAAAGGCTCTTTTAGTTATGATACCGGTCTCCAGGGAAAATGGGCGTTTTCATTTTTACTTGATCACTGGCAAGGTCACAAAAAGTGGGCCAATGGTACAGCAGGACAAGGACAAAACTATTTTATAGGAATCGGTTTTGTTCCAAATGACAAACATTCTTTAAACTTTTTAATTACCGGTGCACCACAATGGCATGATCAAAACTTTTCTGTAGGTCTGGATGATTATGAACAATATGGTTTAAGACATAATAGCAATTCAGGTTTTTTAGATGGTGAACGTTTTACATTAAGACGAAACTACTACCACAAACCAATTGCAAACCTTAACTGGGACTGGAATATAAACGACAACACTAATTTATCATCTGTGCTTTACGCATCCTGGGGTCGCGGTGGTGGAACAGGTCCTGTTGGAAGTTCAGGAAACATCAACCCATTTAGAAACGAAAGCAACAACGAAATTGATTTTGATGCCATAGTTGCAAATAATATTGCTAATAACCCTGATGGTATTGGAACTTTTGGAAGCTCTGCATTAAGAAGAATGTCTGTTAACAACCATAACTGGTATGGGTTTTTGACCAATCTGGAATTCAACCCAACCGAAAACTGGTCAATGAATATTGGAGCAGACACACGTTTCTATAAAGGAAGTCACTGGTATCAAATGAACAATTTCTTAGGTCTGAATGCTTACGCTGATAACTTTGGTTATGGCGATCAAAGACCAAGTGATTACCAAATTACTGACACTTTTGAAGCTAACCCCTGGGCATCTTTGTTCAATTTTGCTGATGAAGACCAGCGTTTTAACTACGACTATTCTGAAAACATCAATTACATAGGTGGTTTTGGACAAGCTGAATATAAAAACGACAACTTCTCAGCGTTTGTACAAGGAGCTGTTTCTACACAAAGTTACCAAAGAGAAGGGCGTGCTCAAGGGTCAGAAATTGAAGGAGTAAATGGTTTAGGTAAATCTGAAAAAGTAAATAAATTTGGATACAATGTTAAAGGTGGTTTAGGTTATTCTTTTACAGAAAGCAGCACTATCTTTGCAAATGCAGGTCAATACTCTAGACAACCTTACCTTGATAATATTTTTGATGATGTTAGAAACTCAAATTACATTCTAGAAGGAGATAATGAAGTTGACAATGAAGAAATTACAGGACTTGAAGCTGGTTATAGATATAGAGGCGGTAATTTAAGTATCGACGTGAATGTATATCACACTACGTGGGGTAACCGATTTGTTTCTGGTGGATTTATTCCCGGAGATCCAGACTCTACCAATCCTGTTGAACAGGTTGACAGATACCAGCGATTTACAGATGTTACCCAGGTTCACATTGGTGGTGAATTTGAAGCAAAATACAGGCTTTCTAACAAGTTTATGTTCAGAACCATTGGTAGTATTGGAAACTGGAAGTATGACGGTAGAACTCCCTATCAAACAAGAGATTCTGAAACAAATGTTTTACTTGAAGAAGGTTCAGTTGATTTGAAAGGAACGAAAGTGGGTAACGCTCCTCAAACTTCTTTTGGATTTGGATTCAAATATGAAATCGTTAACAACCTTTCAATTGATGCTGATTACAACATCTATTCAAATCTATATGGTTTTGTTAATGCAAGAGACGTAATTGAAGCATCTCAAGTAGGCGAAACTTTTCAGGCAGAGCGTTTATCACCATATACTTTGCTTGATGCAGGTATAACATATAAATTTGAATTTGGAGGAAACAATTTCACAATAAGAGGAAATGTTTATAACCTTGCCAATGATATTTATCTTAACCAAAAAGATTCATTTGGTTACTATTATGGCAATGGAAGAACTTGGAACGCAAGCATTCGTTATGACTTCTAAAATTTGAGATAAATACCATTATTTTCCAAAAACCACTTCTTGTTCTCAAGAGGTGGTTTTTTTCTTTAAATTTATTAGTAACTTTGTAATCATTCTAAATAAAAATAAAAATGGTTATAGACAGAATTCTAGACGTAGTTCACGGATATTGGGCTTACCTGGTATTATTGATTTTATTACTGGCTTCTTTAAATGCACTTGTTAAGTATTTTTCCAATCAACCTTTTGGTGCCAAAGATTTTAGGGTTTCACTTTTTGGACTTATTGTAACCCATATACAGGTTTTGCTGGGCTTATTACTCTATTTTGCTCACCCAACTCTGGGTTTTGCTTCATTTACAAGAGATGACATGACCATGGCTGACATCATGGGAAACAGCGAAATGAGGCTTTTTGCAGTTGAGCACCCCTTAATTATGATTATTGCTGTAGTCTTAATTACAATTGGTTATTCTAAACACAAGAAACAATTAACCTCGAAAGGCAAGTTTAAAATGCTGGCCATTTTTTATACCATTGCTTTTATTTTAATTTTAAGCAGAATTCCCTGGGATCATTGGTTAAACTCTTAATCAAAAAAGCACTTGAATGTATTCAAGTGCTTTTTTTCATTAAAAATAAATTAGTTTTTATTGAGCTTCTTTTATTAATAGTGCATACACAGGGAAGTGATCACTATATCCACCGGTAAAACCTCCATCAGCAAAAGCCCTGTAGGGATAACCTTTATAACGTCCTCGTGGATTTGCCAAGTAAGGCGGGTTATAAATTCCGGCTTTGTAAAATTGATACGTGCTGTAATCCTTTCCTAATAATCCCGCTGAAATTATAGTTTGATCAAATAGGTTCCACCCATCTCTCCAGGCCAATGTTCCCAAACCTCTTTTATACATATCTGACATTGGGTTGTAAAGTTCCATGATTTTCACATCTTCTCTGTCTGATTTTGCTTTTAGAACTTTATTAATACTTTCATTAGTTGGGTCATCGTTAAAATCTCCCATATTAACAATTTTAGCATAGGGGTCAATACTGTGAAGAGAATCAATTATTTTTTTACTTAATTCAGCCGCTTTAATGCGGTTGGGTCTGCTTCTCGCTTCACCTCCACTTCTTGAGGGCCAGTGATTGACCATAAAATGCACTTGATCCCCATCTAATATACCACTTACAACTAGTTGATCTCTTGTATAAATTCTTTGATTGGGGTCATTATCACGGTATAGTTCAAGTTCCCTGCTCTGAGAGTTCGTTGGGATAAAAAGGGCTTTTTTATAAATTAACGCCACATCAATTCCCCTTCTGTCTGGTGAATGAAAATGAATGATGCCATAGTCACTTGACAATAAAGGCTCCTGATTTACAAGATCTTCCAGAACTTGCCTGTTTTCAATTTCACAAAAACCAACAATTGCAGGAGTGGTTCCGGTAACGTCCTTTCCAATTTCAGAAATAACTTTTGCCAGGTTTTTTAATTTAGCCTGATAAATTTCTTTTGAATAGTAACCCTCTCCTCTTGGAGTACGGTCATGATAAACTGTAAATTCATCGTCTTGGGTTGAAAATAAGTTTTCAACATTGTAAAAAGCTACCGTATTTACTTTGTAAGTTTTCTTATTTTGACTGAAAACATTGAAGTTTAATAGTATAAGCCCAAATAATAAGAATAATTTAATTTGTTTCATTTTATAGATTGTATTAACAGATTGTAAACCCTAAGGCAAAACTTGCGCCAAAGGTAAATAATTCATTTAAATAATGTAATTTTGCCTCAAATTATAATAATTTCTTAATCAATTCAAAAACAACTTCGAATGAAAAAACACATTTTAACTTTGTTGTTTTGCTTTTCAATTATTAGCTATGCACAAGCTCAGGAAGCAACAATAAAGGGTAGAGTGATTGACACAAATTCCGGAGAACCGGTGCCGGCTGCTCAAATTAGCATTGAGGGTAGTATTTTTACAACTACCACAAATTCAAATGGAAATTTTTCAATCACAAACGCAGACCTTCCACTTGGAGAACAGGTTTTACTTGTTGAAAAAGAAGGCTTTAACACATTACGATTCCCAATTACTATTCAGGCTGGTCAAACATTAAATTTTGACCCAATGCTGATGGAGGTTGATTTCAGTAGTGTACAAGATCAAATTGGAACAATCACATTAGGCGATGACGAATTGGACGAAGATGAAGGTGGTGCTGATAACATTTCAGGGCTTTTGCAAGCATCCAGAGATGTTTTTTTGAATGCAGCCGCTTTTGATTTTAGTGCTACATTTTTCAGACCACGCGGTTTGGACTCTGAACATGGAAAAGTACTAATTAACGGGCTGGAAATGAACAAAATGTTTAACGGACGTCCACAGTGGTCTAACTGGGGTGGTCTTAATGACATTCAGAGAAATCAAGAGTTTTCAATGGGATTATCTCCCTCTGAGTATACTTTTGGAGGCCTGGCCGGTAGTACAAATATTAATATGCGTGCCTCTAAATACCGAAAAGGTGGAAGAATTTCCTATGCAACATCAAACAGAACCTATACCGGAAGAGTTATGGGTTCTTATAGTTCAGGAATGACAGCAAGCGGCTGGGCATACACTGTTCTTGTTTCCCGTCGCTTTGGCAATGAAGGGTTTATTGATGGAACCCTTTATGATTCAAATTCCTTCGCAGCTTCTGTTGAAAAAAAGCTTTCTGACAATCACAGTTTAAACTTTACTGCATTTTATACTCCAAACAGAAGAGGTAAATCTGCTGCAAACACGCAAGAAGTTATTGATATCAAAGGAACAACCTACAACCCCTATTGGGGAAAACAAGACGGTGACATTAGAAACTCAAGAGTAAGAGAAATTGAAGAGCCGGTATTTATGTTAAACCACTATTGGAATATATCTGAAAACACCAGACTGAATACCAATATTGGTTACCAATTTGGAAAACTTTCCAACAGCAGGATAGGATATGATAATGCTCCCAACCCTGACCCTAGTTACTATCAGTATCTACCAAGTTATGATCTGGCAAATCCATCTGGCCCAAACTATGAAAGCGCCTACAGAAAACTGGTCGCTTTTCAAAATGACGGACAGTTGGACTGGCAAGAACTTTATGAACGAAATATTTTTTATGGAGGGACTTCCAGATACTATTTATATGATGACAGAAGTGATGATAGTCAGTTAATGGCAAATATGCTTTTAACATCAGAGATTAATGAAAATATCACTTTTAATGGAGGTGTTAACTACAGAAGCTTAAATTCTGAAAATTTTGCCTCAATGTTAGATCTTTTGGGAGGAAACGGTTACCTTGATGTTGACTCATTCAGTACCGGTGACGCTGCTCAAAGCGACTTGTTAAATCCTAACCGAGTAGTGGGTGAAGGTGACAAGTTTAAATACCACTTTGACATTGATGCTATTAATTATGAAGGTTTTGCTCAAGCACAGTTTAAATACAAAAAAGTAGACTTTTACCTTGCTGCCAATGTTTCTCAAACTTCCTACCAAAGAACCGGATTGTACCAAAACGGAAATTTTCCGGACAATTCGCTTGGAGAAAGTGAAAAAGCAGACTTCACAAATTACGCAGCTAAAGCGGGTCTTACTTACAAGTTATCAGGACGTCATTTATTTGACTTGAACGCGGCTTACTTAACAAAAGCCCCAACCATTAGAAACAGTTTTTCTA
Organism: uncultured Planktosalinus sp.; assembly: GCF_963973675.1. NCBI lineage: Bacteria > Pseudomonadati > Bacteroidota > Flavobacteriia > Flavobacteriales > Flavobacteriaceae > Planktosalinus > uncultured Planktosalinus sp. Next base: position 8,913 of record NZ_CAXBAN010000010.1, read on the forward strand.
ACTCAAGACAAAACAATGATCTGGTTACTAATCTTGAAAGTGAATCAATACAAAACGTGGACTTGAGTTATATTTACAGGTCTCCAATAATCAAGGCCAGATTAACCGGTTTCTATACTCAGATACAAGATGCTACTGAAATTAGCTTTTACTATGCTGATGGAATTTATGGGATCTCTAGAAACACCGACAACGCCTTTGTTCAGGAAATCCTTAGTGGTATTGACAAAAGCCATATGGGGTTAGAGTTTGGAATGGAAGCTCAGGTTACTTCAACCATAAAGTTAAAAGCTGCTGCTTCGGTAGGAGATTACATATACAACAACAATCCAAACCTGTATTTAACTTCTGACGATTTTACTGAAGCGCTCGATTTTGGAGAATCATACCTTGAAAACTACCGCATTGCTGGAGGGCCACAAAGAGCCTATCAGTTAGGTTTTGAATACAGAGATCCTAACTTTTGGTGGGTTGGAGCCACAACAAACTATTTCTCAAATGCCTATATTGACATAAGTCCATTGACAAGAACCAGTAATTTTTATACTGATGTTGATGGTATTCCATTCAATGATTATGATGAAAGTTTAGCTCGTGAACTTTTAAAACAAGAAGAGTTTGACGATTATTTCTTAGTAAATTTTGTTGGTGGAAAATCGTGGAAAATTGATGATTATTTTGTAGGTTTCTTTGCAGTAATCAATAATGTTTTTGATCAGGAATATAAAACCGGTGGTTATGAGCAATCCAGAAATGCAAACTTCAGAACCCTTAGAGATGATCAAGCTAAAACGACTCCTGTTTTTGGATCTAAATATTGGAATGGTTACGGAGCCTCATACTACCTTAATTTATATGTAAGATTTTAATAAAAAGAAAAAATAATAATACAATCATGAAAACAATTAAAAATATCAAATTACTCAGTGTCTTGTTCTTTGCAGGCCTGATAACTATGTCCTGCGTTAAAGACGACGATTTTGACACCCCTGAAATCAACACAGAAGAACCTAATGTTACTGTTAATACTAATGTAGAAAGCGTTAAAAGTTTTTATAACGGCTTTGAACCTGTCTTAATAACAAATGGTGATAACCCAATGTATTTGGAAGCCTATGTTGTTTCAAGTGATGAAACCGGAAACTTTTATAAAACACTCGTCATTCAAGACAGTCCTGAAAACCCACAACACGGTATTTCAATTTCAACAGAATCAACAGATATGTATACTCTGTTTGAGCCCGGAAGAAAAATTTATGTGCGTGTAGATGGCCTTTATTCTGGTGAATTTGCAGGTTTGCCAACACTTGGTGTTCTTGATGGTGAAGAAGTAGGAAGAATGAGTATCATTGAATTTGAAGAGCGTGTTATGCGTTCAAATGAAGTTGCTGAACTTGTTCCAAACATCAGAACATTAAACGGTGTTTCAGACTCAGACTTAAACACCTTAGTGGCTTTTGAAAATGTACAAGTTTCAGATAGCGATCTTGGTGAACCGTATGCTAACTTAACCAATACTTTTTCGGTAAACAGAACAATTACAAACTGTGAAAGAACTGCTCAAATTATTATGAGAAACAGTGGTTTTGCTGATTTTAAAAACGAATTGATGCCTGAAGGAAATGGTCAATTAACTGCTGTAATGAGTAAGTTTAATAATGACTTTCAGGTATTTATCCGCAGTACTGACGATGTAAATTTTGACCAGGATAGATGTCTTGAAGATGACGGTGAGCCAATAGGTGCTTTATTATTTGAAGATTTTGAAGATATTGGAACTACAGGAAACGGGGCAAACATCAATCTGCCTGACTGGACCAACGTAAACATTACAGGTGGCTCTGAGCGTTATGAAGCACGTGAGTTTGACAATAACAAATATGCTCAAATAACTGCATTTAGTTCAGGTGAAGCTGTTTTGGAAGCTTGGTTAGTAACCCCGAATGTAGATTTAACCGGTGCAGCAAACCCTAAACTTTCTTTCACTTCAAAAGATGGTTTCAACAACGGTGAAGCTTTGAAAGTTTTTATATCAACAAACTTTAGCGGAAACGTAGAAAGTGCTACTTGGACTGAACTTACAGCAACAATTGCTTCGGGAACTGCAAGTGGATATGCGCCCAATTTTACAGCCTCTGGAGATATTGATTTATCAGCGTATTCAGGTCAATCAATTGCTGTTGGATTCCAATATATTGGTTCTGATGGTGGAGTAACAACCACATACCAAATTGATGACATTGCTGTATTTGACGAATAATTAAATTCAAAGAGCAATAATAATAAAACCCCCGGCAACTCCGGGGGTTTATTTTTTAAGAAATATTGTCAAAGAATTAGTATATAAATGAAGTAAATATTGTCTACTACTCTTGAACGTCAGGAAAGTAGTTCAGGGGTTATTTGTATATCAATTTGTGTAAGTGCATTTATTTAATACAATAATATCCATTCAAAGAATAATTTTGAAAATTAATATTATTGTAAAATACTATTTGGTTGAATTAGTGGGTGAAATCTTTAAGAAAAAGCTATTAATTGTATTTGGTCCAATTAATATTTGCTTGATCTTCTTGTTCAAACAACCTCCAATAATTTCCTTCGGTAAATGAAGTCATAAAAAAAGCCTTAACTGAAATAGTCAAGGCCTTTTGGTTGGTTGGTTAGTTTATTTTCTACTAACGTTTCACTATTATGAATTCAGAACGTCTGTTTTTTTGATGCTCTTCTTCAGTGCAGTTTAATCCACAATCGATTGCAGGTCTGCTTTCACCAAAACCTTCGCCACTAATTCTTGCAGAATCGATACCTTTCGAAATTACATATTGTACAGTAGATTGGGCTCTACGATTAGAAAGACCCATATTGTATTCAGGTCTTCCTTGAATATCTGTATGACTTTCAACTTTAATAATCATTTCAGGGTATTTCTTCATCAATTGAACTAAGTTATCTAATTCAAGTGCTGCTTGTGGTTTGATATTGTGTTTGTCAAAGTCAAATAAAATTGGTTTTAAAACCACTTGATCATCAACTATCAGGTCATCTATTGGGCGCAGTAAAATTTCAGTTGATACTGTTTCTTCAGAAGTAGAAATCTTCTCTGCATTTGAATCATATTTGTTTGCAGAGGCTTGAACTGTAATTGTTTGATCACACTCAATTTCAAAAGAAGTTCTACCATCAGCCCCTGTCATTTTTGATGTTAGCCTGTTTTGATTAGCATCATACAAAGCAACAGTAGCTCCGCTTATAGGTTGATTTGTGTCAGCATCTTTTACAATGGTGTTGATTGTAGAAACACAAATTTCAGAAACCATATAAATGTTATCACTTCCGCCTTCTTTGCTTCCGTCTCTGTTTGAAGAAACAAAACCTTCTTGTGATGCATCATCAATACTGAATGCAAAATCGTCTGATGTACTGTTGATAGGAGTTCCCAGATTTTTTACCTCGCCAGCACCAGCGTTTGCAGATGAGAATACGTCAAGACCTCCGATACCAAGGTGTCCATCACTTGAAAAGTAGAGTGTACCATTCTGAGCAATGAAAGGGAATACTTCTTTTCCTTCTGTATTGATTTTTGACCCTAAGTTTTCGGGTTGTCCAAAAGTTCCGTCAGGATTGATAGAAACTTTATAAATATCTGAATCTCCCTGACCTCCGGGCATATCAGAAACAAAATACATAGTATTTCCGTTTGGACTTAAAGTTGGGTGTCCCACTGAATATTCAGTGTTATTGAAAGGAACCGGCTGAACATCTCTCCATTGACCATCTATTAATTCAGCATAATAAATATTTAATTGGCTGATGCCTTCTTCATTTTTTTTATACTTTCCGTTATAATAATCGTTTCTGTCAAAATACATTCTCTTACCATCTGGAGTAATAGCTACAATACCTTCGTGGTATTTAGTGTTAACGTCACCACTCACAGCCTGAATGTTGGATGCCGTCCCATTTGCTATTGTTGCTTCATAAATGTCTAAAAATGGCTCTTGTGTTCTACCATATGTTTTTCTTTCAGTGTTTCTGGCAGATGAGAAAAAGATTTTATTTCCTGCTTTATGCACTCCAAAATCAGAATTTGAACTATTTAAACCAACCACGATTTTTGTTTGATACCTTGGTTTACCTTCTAAAATTTGAGGAATATAGTTTGGGTTTCTTTTGTATTCTATTGCTCTGGAATCGTTTGGACTCATTTGTGAAAATTTATCCATCATAGCATTTGATTCTGAAAACTTACCATTTGCTTTGAGTGTTTGCGCATAGTTATAAATAGTTTCAGAACTTACATTTTTCCTGGTTGAAACACGCTTATAAAAAGGTTCAGCTTTTTTGGTGTCGTTAATTAAAAAGTAGGAGTCAGCCAATCTGGTATATACGTAATCGTCAGCTTTTCCTTTTCTAATCAATTTTTGATATTCTTCTGCTGCTTTAACATATTCAAATCTGTCAAAATGTTTATCAGCAGTTTTTGTGTCTTTATTTTGAGCAAAAGTCAATGTTGTGCTCGCTACTAAAAGAAATACTATTGTGTATAATTTTTTCATGTCGTTTTACTTAGTTGTTTAGAAGAATCTTGGTGAACGCAATACACGTTTGTTAAAAAATAGGTCAAATGTAAGTATCACTTCATGTGATGCTGATGCTACTACATCCAGATCAGAAACTATATGATCATATGCATATCCAATTCTGATGTTTTCTGTAACCTGAAAACCAACCAGACCACTAAATGAATCATCCAATCTGTATGATGCCCCAATTTCAAATCGGTCATAAAACAAAGCATTCAGGTTTGCATCAAAAGAAAGTGGAGATTCAAATGCTGATTTTACCATAACAGAAGGTTTTAATTTGAAAGAGTCACTTATTTCAAAAACATAACCGGTTGTAGCAAAAAAGTGTTGTGTTTCAGATCCATATTTTATTCCATTCTCATCAAGGTGAACAGAGTTTAAAAAGTTTGGAACAGAAACTCCTAAATAGAAATTATCTGTATAGAAAAATGCTCCGGCACCTACATTGGGATATGTATTGCTGATGTCTTCAGAAAAGAAAGGATCGTTTGGGTCTTGTAATTCCAAACTGGTCAATCCAACATCGTGAAAGGTCGCTCCGGCTTTAATCCCTAAAGCAAGTTTGGACTGTGCTCCTAATTGAAGAGTATAAGAAAAATCTACAAATACATTGGTTTCTTTAATTGGCCCCAATTCATCTTTAATTGCAGATAATCCCAAACCTACTTTTTCTCCAATTGGTGAATGTGCTGAAAAAGTAATTGTTTCTGGAGCTCCTTCAAGACCGGACCATTGCTTTCTGTAAAGCCCGGTTAATGACAAGCTTTCTTTTGAACCTGCATAGGCTGGGTTCACGACATTCATATTGTACATATATTGTGTGTACTGAGGGTCTTGTTGCGCACTCAAATCCTGAAAGCCTAGGACTAAAATTAAGATGAGTAAAAAAGAGAATTTTTTCATTATTTATTATTTGATAGTTATGTTAGTGATTAAGTAATTATTTGTTTAAGTAAATATAACCGGTGGTTGCTTCTGCAGCAGATGATTTAATGACATAAAAGTAATTTCCAACAGGAAGTTCATCACCATCATCATTAAGTCCACACCACTGGTTTGTGTAATTGTTAAGTTCAAAAACTACTCTTCCATGTCTGTTTAAAATGACTACTTCCAAAGGACCTTCCTTGTCACTTAAAAACTGCAGGTCAAAACAATCATTAAGTCCATCACCGTTGGGTGAAATTCCTTGAGAGATTACACAGTTTTCGTTATCATAAAACGAAACCTGAACGTCATCGGACCCAATACAACCTCCATCATTAACCTCAACTGCATAGATTCCTTCATCTGTAACATTCAAGGTAGCCTGAGTTTGTCCTGTAATAACTCCACCGTCTAAAAACCATACATAGCTAATATTTCCAGATGTTTCTCCAGTGGGTGTTGCGTCCAAGGTAAGAACTTCATCTGCACACTTTAAAACAGTGCTTCCTAATTCAACTTCAGGAAGTCCTGTAAATGTTACAATTACTTCGTCGGTTTCAGTACAGCCAAAATAGGTAACTTCTACACTGTAATTGCCTGTTTCTGAAACCACGATGCTAAAAGTAGTTTCACCTGTACTCCAAAGATAGTTTGCCTCAGTTGGGTCAATTCCTTCAATTTGCGGAATAATTTCATAACTTTCACCGTCACATACTGATACATCTTCACCTAAGTCAACAGTATAATCCGAAATAATTACAGAAACGGTATCAGTTGCCGAACAGTCTAGATTTGTAGTAACATCAACCGTATAGTCTCCAATTTCAGTTACTTCCAGAGTGGCTTCTGTTGCCCCCTCAATGAGACCTCCATTAAAATACCATTGGTAAAACAATTCATCTATAGCCGAGGCATTTTCAGGAGTGGCATCTAGTGTTGCAAAAACTTCATCACATACTAAAACATCAGGACCTAAGTCAATTATTGGTGCAGTTTTGAATTCTACTACAATTTCATCTGTTATCACACAATCAGGGGCGTCAGGATTTTGTATTTCAACACCATAAGTTCCTGATTCTGTAACTAAAAGTGTATTACTTGATTCACCGGGAATCACTTCACCGTTAAAAAACCACGTTATTACAGAGCCATCTGTAGTGTCAACTGTTAAAATAAGTTCCTCATCATCGCAAATTGCTGTTCCATCTGCAATAGTAATATCATCTCCCAAATCGGCATTACCAATAAAAAAACTTCCTCCTTCAATAAAAACTGCAGAATCCCAGGAAGAATCATTTCGATCTGCTATAACAAGTTTCATTTTATAGGGGTTACTAGGTGTAACATACTGCCAGGCTTGCATTAAAACAGTCAAACCATTGAGGTTTACAGGAGCTGAGGTTGGCGGCTCACCTGTAGTGCCGTAATAGACATCAAAATACTCCGGGTTTTCAGAACTACAGGTTGTATTGTGGGTATTGTCTCTAATTGTAGTTACAGAAATTGGTGTTTCAGTTGGTGTGTTCGGTACCAGAGCCATATTTACAATTTCTCCGGTAACCTGATCCTCCAGAAAAAATGCAAAAGCATCAGAATAAGAACATTGAAAAGTTCCATATTCATTAGATCCAAAAACAAAATTAAAACTAATGGAGTCTGTTAAGGGCGTGAAGTCAAATTCCATTACGGTTGCATCGTTATATGATGTAAGTCCCGGGTCAATTCCTAAGGACTGTATGTAATCAAACAGCTGTTGGTCTCCATCCCAGCCTGATCCGGACCATGTGTTTGAAGTATTTGGTCCAGGTGCATCACTAATGTCTCCGGTTGCTAAAATCACTCCATTTTCCATTGGAAAATTGGGGTTGGTGTTTTCAAAATAGCCAATACCGTTTCCGGCTCCGAAATTAGTTCCTGTAATTGTTTCAATATTACTTACTAATGCACAAGGTGTATTAATAAGTACGTCTGTCACCAACTCCTCGTGAGTATACTGATCAGGAGAAACAGTAACAACCTGAGCTTGAGTTCCAGCAACTAAAAACAAAGGGAAAATTAATAAGAGTTTTTTCTTTTTTATGGTTTTAATAA
>NZ_CAXBAN010000011.1:0-15839 GCF_963973675.1 uncultured Planktosalinus sp.
AAAGTTATTTCCGAAGCGGCTGTACAACCAGGAGGTGCGAATAATAGCGAATGCATTTAAGTTACTACTTAAAATAGCAGCTTCACCTGCTCTTTTACTTTTGCCATAAACAGTTATGGGGTTGGTTTGATCTGTTTCTTTATAGGGCGTTTTACTCTCACCATCAAACACATAGTCGGTTGAAATATGTATGAGTTTGCTGTTGTATTTCTCACAAAGTTCAATGAGGTTTTTCACAGCTGTTTCGTTGATTAGAAATGCTGTTTCCTGCATAGATTCTGCATCATCAACCTGTGTAAACGCTGCCGTGTTAATTACCAGGCTTGGAGAGTGGGTTTTAAATACGGTCTCCATTTGAAGTTTGTTAGTAATATCAAAGGAAGTGCGGTTGGTAAAAATAACAGTATCTTTGTTTGCATACAGTTTCAATGCTTGTCCTAACTGGCCGTTTGCTCCTGTAATCAATATGCTTTGTTTGAGAGTCATTACTACAGTGCGTAAAGTTGATTGACTGCTTCCTTGAAGATAGGATTGTTTTGATCCTTTAAAGAAAGTATGCGCTCATTTTCAGGTATTTTCCAGTCTATTTCAAATTGCGGATCCTTGTAATCTACACCTATTTCTGATGCTTTATCGTAAAAGTTATCACATTTATAGACAAAAATTGCTTCATCACTTAAAACAGCAAAGCCATGTGCAAAGCCTTTGGGAATAAACAATTGGGTATGGTTTTCTTCTGAAAGCATGATTGAAAATGATTTTCCGAAGGTAGGTTGGTCTTTTCGCATATCGACAACAACATCCAGTACCTCCCCTTTCAAACAGCGCACAAGCTTTGCCTGTGCAAATGCGCCGCCCTGCATATGCAAACCTCTTAGCACACCATATTTTGAAAGCGACTGATTGTCCTGCACAAAATGAACTGCGAGATTGGTATGTTTTTTAAAATGGGCTTCATTGAACGTTTCGTAGAAATAACCCCTACTGTCACCCAACAAGGTGGGTTGACAGATCCATAAGTTTTCAAATTGAGTTTTAATGTATTTCATGCACGTGTGATATTTGCAAATATAAGTTTTTTGTTGCGGAAATACTTCCGATTAAAAAAAGCCAAGTCAGACTTAATTTCTATTTTTGTAAGGTCGTCCTAAAAATTTATCATTGAAACAATATTGTGGGTCGCAGTTAGTTTAATATAACAATCTATGATTGCACTAATTCAAAGAGAAATACATTCCTTTTTTGGATCCCTGATCGGGTATCTGGTGATTGCTGTTTTTTTAATCATTAACGGTTTGTTTTTGTGGGTTTTTAGCGGGCCATTTAATATACTGGATGCGGGGTTTGCAGACCTTTCGTCTTATTTTGAACTGGCCCCTTGGGTCTTGATTTTCTTAATTCCTGCTGTCACTATGCGTAGCTTTAGTGATGAAAAGCGAATGGGAACGATGGAGTTGTTACTAACAAAGCCCATTTCTGTAAATGCGATTGTTTTAGGAAAGTATTTTGGCGCCTTACTACTGATTGTATTGGCATTGATTCCAACCCTTTTGTATATCGTCACTATTTCAGAACTTGGCAATCCTCCCGGGAACTGGGATTTGGGAAGTACTTTGGGCTCTTATCTGGGGTTGCTATTTTTGGTTTTTGCTTATACGGCTATTGGTGTGTTTGCCTCTACACTGTCTGAAAATCAAATTGTATCATTCATTACGGCCGTTTTCATTTGTTTTTTTATGTATTATGGCTTTGAAGGTCTGGCAAACTACAGTTTGTTTGGGGACGCAGATGCTACTTTATCACAGTTGGGCATGTTATCCCATTTTGAAAGCGTTGCCCGCGGTGTACTGGACACCCGTGATATACTTTATTTTTTGAGTGTTGGACTGCTATTTTTAGGGTTCACTGTAATAAAATTGAATGTTGATTATGAGTAAACAATCAAAGCTAAGAAAAAAGACTGTATTGCTCATTTTACTAATCGTGGGGATTAACCTTATAGGAAACCAGATTTACAAACGTTTTGACTTTACAGAAGATCAGCGTTATACCTTATCAGATTCTGCTATAGCTACACTTGATGCGGCCAATGCTCCAGTTGTGGTTGAAGTTTTGCTCGAGGGAACACTTCCGGCCGAGTTCAGGCGTCTACAAAGTGAAACCCGTCAATTGCTGGAGGTGTTTGCATCACATAATTCACGAGTAAAATTTTATTTCACTAATTTAACGGAAGAACAGGGCAATCAGGAAGAATTACAGCGGCAATTAGCTCAACTAGGAATTATGCCTGCTCAGATAAGTATACAGCAAGGCGGTAAAAAAAGCCAGGAATTGGTATATCCGTGGGCTTTGATCACTTACAAGGAAACTATGGTGAAAGTTCCTTTGCTAAAAAATACCCTTGGAGCTACACAGGAAGAGCGCGTTAGCAATTCCATTCAGAATTTAGAATATGCTTTTGCCGATGGTTTCAGGAAGATCATCAGCCCTAAGAAAAAGAAAGTAGCTGTTTTAAAGGGCAACGGACAGTTGAATGATCGTTACATAGCCGATTTTTTTTCCACCCTGCGTGATTATTATTTTATTGCCCCGTATACGCTTGACTCTGTTGCTATCGACCCTGTTCGTTCACTAGAGCAACTCAGTACATTTGACCTCATTGTATCAGCCAAACCTACTGAACGTTTTACTGACGCTGAAAAATATGTGCTTGATCAATACAGCCTGCGGGGTGGAAAAAGTATGTGGCTAATTGATGAAGTTATGGTAAGCATGGACAGTCTTTTTGAGAGTGGTTCTACCTTTGCTTTTAATCAAGACCTCAACCTTACGGATTTTTTCTTTCGTTACGGTGTTAGAATCAACCCTGCATTGGTCAACGATGCTTATCATGCCCCTATTGTTCTGGCTACAGGAACAGAAGCTGACAGTCAATACAATCAATATCCGTGGTTTTACAGTCCGTTATCCTCAAGTACAAGCGAGCATCCTATTGTCAACAATATTGAAGCTGTCAAATTTGATTTTGCCAATTCCATAGACACTCTTGAAAACGAAATTCACAAAACGGTATTGCTCAGCAGTTCACCTATTACCCGCACAGTGGGCACCCCTGTTGAAATCAGGCTGGATGAAATTGAGTATAATTTAAACACAGTAAATAACGGACCCGATATGCAAGAGTTTTCGGCAGGTAAAGTCCCATTGGCGGTATTGTTGGAAGGCACTTTTCAATCGGTATATCGCAACCGGGTCAAGCCATTTAAACTTTCTGAACACCTTGACGAAGGTGTTGAAAGCAAAATGGTGGTTATTAGTGATGGTGATGTCATCAAAAATCAGATGCAAGGCAACCGGCCCATTGAACTGGGGTTTGACAAATGGACCAACAACCGCTATGGCAATAAAGACTTTTTGCTCAATACTGTTAACTATCTGCTGGATGATACGGGACTTATAAACATAAGAAGCAAGGAAATATCCATAGCATTTTTGGATCAGCAAAAAAGTCTTCAGGAACGCAGCAAATGGCAAGCCTTGAATTTATTGCTTCCACTGGGTATACTGGCTGTTTTTGGAGTGCTTTTTACGCTCTACAGGAAGAGAAAATATACTTAATTTTTGTTAATAAGTTTGTTTCGGGTTTCAAGCAGATTGCAATATATTTGTATTTATGAGATATTTTAACCAGTTTTAAACTAAAAACAACGAATGAAATTTATAGTATCCAGCTCATACTTACTAAAACAACTACAAGTTTTAGGTGGCATTATAAACACCAGCAATACCCTAGCTATATTAGATAATTTTTTATTTGAATTGGACAAAGACAGCTTACGGGTTTCGGCTTCAGATTTAGAGACCACCATTTCAGGAACTCTTGAAGTGGAATGTGATAGTAAGGGAAGTATAGCTGTACCTGCCAGATTGCTTTTAGATATTTTAAAATCATTTCCTGAGCAACCCCTCACTTTTGTAGTTGAAGAGAACAACACGATAGAAATCAGTTCCAACCATGGTAAGTATGCTTTGGCGTATGCCAATGGTGAAGAATTTCCAAAAGCTATTGAAATATCGAGTCCCAGTAGCACAGTACTGCAATCAGACATACTTGCGACTGCGATTAGTAAAACCATTTTTGCCAGTGGAAACGATGATTTAAGGCCCGTGATGAGCGGTGTGTTTTTTCAATTTTCAACAGAAGGTCTCACTTTTGTGGCCACCGATGCCCACAAGCTTGTAAAATACACACGTGAAGATGTAAAAGCCTCTGAAACTGCAGATTTTATCATGCCTAAAAAGCCTCTAAACCTAATGAAGTCAATTTTAGCAGGTAGTGAGGAAGATGTACTGATTGAATACAATGAATCAAATGCCAAGTTTGTCTTTGAAAATGTGGAACTGGTTTGCCGTTTGATTGATGGAAAGTATCCAAACTATGAAGCGGTGATTCCAAAAGAAAATCCTAATAAACTAACCATTGACAGGAGTCAATTTTTAAGTTCTGTGAAGCGTGTTTCAATTTTTTCAAATAAAACCACACATCAAATTCGATTGAAAATTGCAGGAGCCGAATTGAATGTTTCTGCTGAAGATATTGATTATTCAAACAAAGCGGAAGAGCGACTCACCTGCAGTTATCAGGGTGATGATATGCAAATTGGTTTCAACTCCCGTTTTTTAACAGAAATGCTTACTAATTTAACCAGTGATGAAATTTCCTTAGAGATGTCATTACCCAATCGTGCAGGAATCTTAACGCCTGCAGATGGCCTGGATGAAGGTGAACAAATTATAATGCTTGTTATGCCGGTGATGCTTAACAGCTAAACGTATTACTAACTGAAAATGTATTTGGTAGAGACCTACCTTATTGTTAGTATTTTTTAACCTCACAATGCAAACCGCAGTTTATATAAAATTGCGGTTTTTTATTTAATAAATCGTATGGTCAGGGGATATCTGGAAAATTTACCGTTGCCAGCATTGATGGCATTGATGATTGGAAATACAAATGAAATAATTCCCACTACAATGAGACCTAAAATTCCCAACCCTACCAGTAGGATAAGCGGAATGCAAATCAACGCAAACAAAATCATGCTTAACTGAAAATTAATGATTTCCTTACCATGTGCATCAAGACCTTCGACTTTGTCTTTATTTACTGCCCAGATAATGATTGGTACTATAAGGCCCCCAAAACCGGTGACATAACATAATAATTGTGATAAATGAGTGATTAAAAGGAGCTGATTGTCCTTTCGCATTGTGATTTCAGGATTGATGACTTCCATTTTAAAACTATTTTTTGATTCATGACACTTGTATGTCGTCAAAAAATAAAAGTTGTTACATAAAAACTTTGTTTTGCAGTAATTCAAGAATTGTATTCTTAACAATTGGTTTGACCAGGTAGCCTGAAATTTCAGTATAGGTTTTGGATTTTTCGATATCGTGAGTTGCAATGGAAGAGCTTGCGATATAAATGGTCATTGCTTTTGAAAACTGGTTTTTATCTTCCACAAATTGATCCATGAATTCCCAGCCATCCATTACCGGCATGTTTATATCAAGTAAAATGATATCGGGCAATTGAGCAGTGTTTTCTTTAAGTTTTGACAATCCTTCAATGGCTTGTTTCCCATCTTCATAGGTAACTACACCAATATTAAGATTTAACCTTTCAATTGTTTTTTTAAGTAACAATTTATAAAGGGGATCATCATCAATTATACAAATTGTTCTTTTCATTTTAAATTGAGTTTTTACTTTTTAAAGTATATTTTAAAAGTACAGCCATTATTAATTGAACCTTCTACTTCAATTTTACCCTTCATAGCTTCAATTTGGTTTTTACTCATAAACAAACCTAAACCCTTTGCGTTTTTGTTGTTGTGAAATGTATTATACATTCCAAACAGCTTATTTTTATACTTTTCAATATCAAGGCCCATTCCATTATCTTTTACTATCAAGACATCAAATTCATCTTCATTAACTATGTCTATCTCCAAATCTAACCTGCGATTGGGGTGGCTGTATTTGATGGCATTGTAAAACAAATTGTGAAGAATGCTCTCCAGATAACTTTTATTAAAATTAATCATTAAATTTTTATCAATATTGAAATGCACTTTACCATTAATGGCATTGAGTTTTGATTTCAAAGTTTTCAAACTTATCAATGCAAATTTTCTCAATGAAAGTGATTCTATTTTTAAATGATCACCTGAGTGTATTGATACCACTTCATTCAGGTTGGTCATGGTTTCATTGAGCGCTTCAGATACCTCTTTCAGATGTTGAATCATTTCCTCTTGTTCTCCGGGGTCGTCAGTGATTTCAAGAAAGTTAATGATTGACTGTATATTACTTGTGTGAGATCTTAAATTGTGAGAAACAATGTATGAAAAATTAAGTAAACGGTTGTTTTGATTTGTTAAAATTTCTATAGTATTATTGAGGTCGCATGTTTTATTTTTGGCGATTGTTATGTCTCTGAAATTAGTCATAATGCCTTCTATACCCGGTATTAGCCTGGCATCACTAATAATTGCTTTTGCCCAAATAAAATGCCCATTTTTATGTAGTAAGCGTTCTTCATTAATGGTTTCAAAGTTCAATTCTGAATTTAGAAGTGTTTTGTAAGCGTTTTCTCTAATTGGCAAATCTTCAGGGTGAATGTGATCAATCACGTTGGTTCCAACAAATTCCTCAACTTTATATCCTAAAACCCTTTCTATTGCAGGGCTGGCATAGGTGATTGTTCCATCATAATCATAGGTGATTACCGGGTCGTGAGAATACTCAATGAGGCCTTTAAAGCGCTGTGCATCTTCCCAGCGTTGTTGCCTTGCTTCTTTGATTTGAATTTTTTCATGACTTTGCCTTAAGGCTTTGTAAATAGTAGCCGGAAGTGCTGAAATAGTGTCTTTATTTAAAAAATCGGTAGCCCCCATTTCTAAAAAAGTCAGCGCAGATTTATTGCAGGTATGTGCACTTAAGATGATAAACGGAATTTCAGGATAGACCATTCTACAATAGTTCAATTGTTCCTTTCCTTCAATTTCGTTGATATGTAGTTCTGAAATGATCAGATTGGGTTTTATTTCTCTAATTAATTTTTTAAACTCATTGTCACAGTTTGTGCTTTGAAAAATAAAATTGTAACCCTGTAAAATTTGAACTACACTTTTTAATTCAGGAATGATGCTCTCATCATCAAGAACCAGAACTTTAATGTTCTTTTCCTGAAGTTCATATTTAATCTCGCAAGTTGAATTTTCAATTTGACTTTGGGGATTGAACATAATAGGAGGTTTGGAGGCGCGGTATTATTTTTAAAAGTATTGTTTAATTTTCAGCTATTTTTTTTAGAATTTCCGGAATTTTATCAAATTCATAAGACTTATCTAAAAAATAATCAGCTCCCAGATCTTTTGTTTTATTTTTATAGAACATTTCTGAATGATTGGAAAGCATAATTATTTTAATTTGAGGGTATTTATTTTTAATTATTGAAAGTAATTCGATACCGTTTTCATCTTTTAAAAATATATCTAAAAAAACGATATCGGGTTTATTAGTTTCCAACAACGATAATGCCTCATTGATTGTAAATGCATGTCCTGAGAACATTATACCATCAAGTTTTTCTAACAAGTTTTGAAGGTGATTTGCTATTGTTACAGAATCATCTACAGAAATAACTTTTAACTGCATTTACTAATTGGTTTAGAAATATAAAAATGATTTATTTTTTAACCAATTTAAATAGTTGATATTATGAAACACTTGTAGTGTTTTATACTACAAATTCATTATACAGAAAGGCAGTATTTTACTTGTTTTAAAATTAAGCGGTCCCATTCATACAAGGTTTTTGACAGTTCCATTTTCCAAATGAGCTGCTCTGAATTTTTATTGTTTCCGGAATTTTTTGTTTGAACGTTTTTAAAATTTTGATTGATGTGATTTTCTGCTGTAGGAATTTCAGGTACTTCAAGTGGGTATAAATAAAACAAGCCTCTTAAATAGGATACGTGCCACTTGGTAAAATAATAGTTATTTTCTTTACAAAGAAAGCGTGCTCCAAGAACAACACTTTCAGTAGTTTCCTGAAGTAGTAGAACCAAGTGTTCGATAACTGGATACACATCTTCTGGGTGAATGAAATCAAGAATCGATTTTTCAAGGAATTGGTTTGGCTCACACCCTATTTTTGAAAAAGAGGGGTTTATAAACCTGATGGTTCCTTCATAGTTGCAAACAATTGAAACAGAATCACTTGGATATTGATTAGAATTATTTGAAGCAGATTCAAATGATTTGACAGCCTTGTTAAATATTGGACTGTTCCTTAATAGCTGTTTATCAACAGCCGAAAAGATTATGGTATTCATACTACTAATTATTTGGGGCACTTTACTTTCAATTCCCTGTATCAAGCAAAGATTTAATATTTAAATGTAGGAATATTTTCCTACATATCACTATGTTTAATATAAATTTAATTTAAATTCCATTTAACTTGATGCTCTTTTAGCAATAGGTTTGGTATTGATTCAAATTCAAACGACTTATCAATAAAATGGCTGGCACCCAACTGTAAACTTTTTTTAACATAAATCGTATCACTCAAATTACTTAACATAAAGACTGTTATTTTTGGATACTGTTTTTTTATAAAATTGAGCATATCAAAGCCACTTTCTTCACTTACCATGATGTCGAGCAAAACAACATCTGGTGTTGTATTTTTTAATATTTTTTTTCCTTCTTCGAGATCATAAGCGTGCCCTACCCAATCGATTTCCTTCAGGTTTTTTAGAAGGTAATTTAAATGTGTGGTGATTGTTGTTGAGTCATCAATGGTCAATACTTTTAAGGTCATTATTTTTGGGGGTCAAATTATATGACAAATGTAGGAATAAACTAAAAAAAAGAAACTAGTTGAGAATGTGAATCTTGTGTAGTAAAAGCAACCACAAAACCTTTAAAGCACAAGTAAAATAAGCATCGTGTATAGAATCACACAAATAAACACTACGATATTTTTTGGCATTTTAAAAAATTTCATTTTTGTAGTACTCAGGTTTATTTTAAATAAAAAAACCGGCAATACAAAGTTTCGATTTTTTCCCTATATCAAAAAAGCTTAAAAACCACCTAAGTGTTCTCAAATTTTTTAAAAAACCAACTCTTTTAATGTATTTGCCGGATTACTAATTTTACTAAGCCATTAAAAAACAGGCTCCTATTAAATATATAATTGGGGATGTTTTATTTAATCAGAGCCTGAATCAGAACTTTATTAACACAATTAATTATGAATAAATTGATACCACAAATTAACTACAAACAATTGATTTACTAAATAGTATAACTTGTGAACAACTCGTAGTTGTTTATACTACACAGTTCCCTTTGTTGGCAGTATTATAAAAACGAAAAAGTGCCCGAATTGATTTTTTCCCTATATCAAAAAACTCAAAATCACCTAAGTGTTTAAATTTTTAAAAAATCAATTCTAATGAGCACTTTTCCGTCAGTCTGTTTTAAGACTTTAAATTGGTAATGAGTTTTTAAAAAAATCTTGGGGAAAATTTAATTTTAAATTATCTCAAAATACCAAAACTAACACAAAATAAATTATTTATTATGAAAAATTTATGTTACAAAGAAACGAAAGAATAGAAATACATAAAATAGTACAAGCTGTATAAAGTGTGTAACAAAATGTACTACAAAACACTAAACCAATTGATTATCGAGGGCATATCGGGTAAGCTCAGCATTGTTATTCAGCTTTAGTTTATCGAGAATTCGTGCGCGGTAGGTACTGATTGTGTTAACGGTAAGAGAAATTTCCCTGGCTACTTCGGAGACCGTTTTTCCGGAGGCTATTAATTGCAGTACCTGTAATTCCCGATCAGAAAGATTTTCATATAAGGGTTTATCAAAGGGGCTTCCAATAGAGTCGGCCAACTTTTCAGCTATGGATGCTGAAATGTATTTTTTACCATTCAACACCTGGTTTACGGCATTTAAAAGTTCTTCCGGGGCGCTGTCTTTATTTAAAAAGCCATTGGCCCCCGCTTTCAATACTCTTATAGCATATTGATCCTCAGGCTGAACACTTAAAATTAATACGGGTGTAGAATTACCGTCAGATCTGATTTGCTTAAGTGTATCCAAACCATTTCTGCCGGGCATTGAAATATCTAACAAAATAAAATCCAGCTTTTCTTTTCTAGTGATTTGTAGTGCTTCAAGACCATTTGAGGCTTCAAAATAATTCATTGAGGGAAAAGACTCAAGTAAAATCTCTATCAACCCCTTTCTAAGAATTGCGTGATCGTCTGCAATTAAAACATTCATTTGTTGGTGTTTAGTTATCTAAAGGTACTAAAACTTTTAATTTTGTCCCATTTCCATTTAAATTTTCTATAAAAAAATCACCATTTAATATTATAGCCCGTTCTTTCATACCTGTTAACCCTAGGGATATGTTATTGTTTTTGTCTGCTTCACTAATTCCTTTACCGTTATCAATAACCTCAAAATACAGTTTTTTGTCTTTTGTTTTCAAGTTTATTAAGACCTCACTAGCATTAGAATGTCTAGCAATGTTGGTGAGTGCTTCTTGATAAATTCTGTAAATTGCTGTATTAATTTCAGTTCCATAATCAAGTATATCCTCTTCAATATCAAGAATACATTTAATTCCTGTTTGTTCTTCAAATTGGTTGCTTTTCCATTCAATAGCAGCTTCAAGGCCTAAATCATCCAACACGCCCGGTCGCAGGTTTGTAGATATCTTTCTCACATCGTTTATGGTTTTATTGATTCCTTTAATTAACCGGGCTGTTCTTTCATTTGCCTCTGGGTATATGGTTTCGAGTTTATTTTTTAACCAGGAGACATCCAGTTTTATTCCTGTTAGTTGCTGTCCTAATTCATCGTGAATTTCTCTTGAAATTGTAATGCGCTCTTCTTCTCTTACTTTTTGTAAGTGAGCAGTTAAATGTCTTAGTTTTGTATTGACTGCAACAATTTCATCTTCATATTTTTTTTGCTTTGTGATGTCGTTAATAATAATTGTTTCAGCAAGTTTGTTTTGATATTCTATCGCAAACCCATGAATTTGAACCAGCATTAATTCTCCATTCTTTTTTTTATGGAGTGCAGTTCTGGTTGTATATTTTTTATGTTCATTTTTTAAACTTTCTATAGCTTTTGAAAGGGTCTCAACTTCTTTTTTGGGTCGAATGTCATAAAGCGTTATATTTAAAAATTCTTGTTTTGAAAATCCATAATGCTCCTCGGTAGCTTTATTCACATCCAGAAACATCAATGTGTTGACATCATAAATAAAAATGGGTAATGGGCTTAAATTGAAAAGGTCTTGGTATTCTTTTTTTGATTTGTTTAGTTGATGGCCAATTTCTTTTCTTTCAATACTGAATAATATACTTTTAAAAAGTGCTACCGGACTTATTTCACTTTTAATTAAATAATCTGTCACTCCTAAATTGAGTGCTTTTAAGGCAAAATCAAGATCTGTATTTCCTGTAAGGATAATTACCGGTATGTTTTGACATAGTGAAAGTGTTTTTGAAATCAAAGACTCCCCTTGATCATCAGGCAGTGACAAATCAAGTAATATCACATCAAATTTAGCTGTGTCATCATTTAATATGTTTTTAGCTTCATTGAATGTTTTAACCTGTTCAATGAGTGGTTCTTCAAAACATTCATTTAAATATTCTGAAATTAAAATATAATCACCCATGTTGTCTTCTACAACAAGAATTTTAATTTCTTTATTATGTTGTAATTTCATTAACTTTTGATTTTAATGAGTGATTGGAAAATCAAATAGGCACAGTCACTTTAAGTTTTGTTCCTCCTTCTTTTGGTTTAAAAAGGTGAAAACTTCCGTTTACTGTAAAAGCTCTTTCTCTCATTCCTGTGATTCCCAGGGAAAATGAATTATTTTTTTGATTATCACCTATACCTACACCATTATCAATAACTTCTAACAGGAGTGTGTTATTTTTTTCAGAAAAAAAGGTGTTAACTTCTGTAGCTTTAGCGTGTCTCATAATATTTGTAAGTGCTTCCTGATAAATTCTGTAAACAGAGGTATTAATTTCTTTTCCATAATCACCCTTTACACTGTCAAGGTGCAAATGGCATTTTATACCTGTTTGCGTTTCAAATTGGTTACTTTGCCATTCGATAGCAGCTTCAAGTCCAAGGTCATCTAATACACCCGGTCTTAAATGGGAAGCGATTTTACGTACGTCATTAATGGTCTTGTTAATGTTTTCAATGAGTCTTTGCGCTCTTTCTGTATTTTCCGGCACGGCTTCTTCAAGTCTATTTTTTAACCAGGAAACATCGAGTTTGATACCCGTTAATTGCTGACCGAGTTCATCGTGTATTTCTCTTGCTATCGCAATGCGTTCTTCCTCTCGGGCCTGTTGCAAATGCGCTGAAAGATTTCTTAACTTCTGGTTTACGTCCAGCAGTTTTTCTTCATATTCCCTTTGTGAGGTAATGTCCTGCAACGCACCTATTATTCGTATTGCTTTTCGTTCAACATTTCTCAAAATTATTCCGCGATCTTTTACATAGCGGTACGTACCATTGGCGTGTTTAAAACGATATTCATTTTCCCAATTTAAATTTTGACTTTCAATGGCTTGCTGAATACTTTGCTGCACTCTTTTTAAATCCTGAGGGTGTATATTTTCATACCAGTATTGTTCAGTGGTTGTGACAGGCTTATACCCAAAGATTGTTTTAAAACCTTCTCCCCAAAAAATTGACTTTTTAATCAAATCCCAGTCCCAAATAGCATCAAATGTTGCTTTGGTTACATATTCATAACGCTCATTGCTCAGTGCCAGTTGTTGTTCAGCCAAAGCTTTTTCTGTAATATCAACAACGCTTGAAATCATTATATTTTGATCATAAAGAGGGATGTTTTTTGCATTGACGATGCGGTTGTCTCCTTTTTTTGTGACCACTTTAATTCCTTCCCATTGCATCCTGTTTACATCTTTACTGGCAAGGTCGCTAAAAATTTGCTTTTTAATTTTTTCTCTATAGGTAGGGTCAGGATATACTTTTTCAAAGAAACTATCCACATTATTAAATTCTTTTTTAGACCATCCATAAATTTCAGTAAAGTTCTTGTTCATCAGGGTGAATTTACCCGTTTCTAAGTTTCTTACTGCAATTCCAACAGGTAGGTTGTCGATTGCTGTTTTTATAAAATTATTTTGTTCTCTTAATTCAATTTCTATTTCCTTTTGATTGGTAATGTCCTGAACTGTTCCTTCAAAAAGTAACGATTCTCCATCATTGTTTTTAATTATTTCACCCCGTTCTAATACCCATTTTATTTTTCCATTTTTTAAAACAATTCGGTGTTCTGTTTCTAAAGGTTTTTCCCCTCTCAATGCTCTCTCTTGCTCAATTGAAAAATTCTCACGGTCTTCAGGGTGAATGGATTCGAAAAAATTATTAAACGTCACTTCAAACTCTTTTTCTGAGGTCTCCCAGATTTCAAAAATCTGCTTTGACCAAGTCAATTTATTATTGGCAATGTCAAGCTCCCAGTACCCTAATTTTGCTATTTTTTGAGCTGTTTCCAGTTTCAAATTGTATTCTAAAATTGCTTGTTCCTGGTTTTTTTTGTCCGTAATATCACGCATAGTTCCTTTAAAAATCACCAGGTCTTTATCTTTAGCTTGCAGTTTTTTACCATACTGATGTACCCATTTCAAGTTTCCCTTTCTTGTAATAATGCGGTATTCAATATCCTGAATTTGGATATCGTCTATTGGTTTATTTGTGTATAAATTAAATTTATCTCTGTCTTCAGGATGTACCGTTTCAAAAAATGTGTCAACAGTTGGTTGATGATCATTAAAATCTTCATCCCAAATTTCATATACTTGATCTGTCCAAAATAGTTCTTTTTCTCCAAGAATATGTTCCCAGTAACCCAATTTTGCAATTTCCTGAGCTGTTGTTAGTTTTTCATTAAACTCCTCTGTTTCTTTTTGATGTTTTAGCCTCTCTGTTATGTCTCTTGCTGAACAGGCAACCCCCTCAATAATTCCATTAATTATTATTGGGTTAAACTGGGTCTCCATCATCTGCTGTGATTGATTTTTATTTTCTAGCGCTCGATCATTGATGTATGTAACTGATTCGCCTTTCAATGCCTGTTTGTACAAATCTCTCCACTTATTTATATAGTCTTCATCAAGCTCGTAGGGCAATATAGTGTTCCCTTCCATAATTTCTTTACCGGAATATTTTAAGAAGGTAATTTTGAAGGGGTTATTTGCTGTTATCAAATTCATATCTTTATCAACACTCCAAATCAGGTCCTCAGTAGAGTTAATGAGGGCATCTCTGTTTTTTTGTTCAAATTGATTTTTTCGTTCAATTTGTTTTCTCTCTGAAATATCATTGATAAAGCTTATGAAATAATCCTTTCCTCTTATTGAGACCGTTGTTACCCCCAGAGAAATATCAATTTTTCTTTTATCTTTTGTTACCGCATCAATTTCAATATTTGAATTCAAGATTGCGCCTTTACCTGTTTTTTGATACCTTTTCATACCATTAAGATGTCTTTCACGGTGTTTTTCTGGCATAATATAGTGATGCATTGGCTGATTGAGCACTTCTTCAGCTTTCCATCCAAAAATTTCTTCAGCGCGTGGATTCCAGTTTGTAATCAAACCCTGGTCGTCCATCATTATTACTGCACTTATTGAATTGTTGAAAATCGAAATCAATTGTTCTTCACTCTTTTTTAATTCCAGTTCTGCTTTTCTTCTTTTTGAAGTATCAATACCGGTTCCCAAAAGACAAGTTTCACCTTTATAATCAATTAAAGAACCTGTGAAATAGTGATAAATCTTTTTACCGCTTTTTGTAGTAAAGTATGCTTCAGCAAAGCTTTCACCTTTTTCAAAGGTTTCCATGATTCGTTCCAGAATGTGTTTTTGGTCTTCTCCTTCAAAAAACTCGGTAGGGTGCATTTTTTTAATCTCATTTGCAGAAAACTCTGACACTTCTTCAAAATTTTTATTCCACAAAAGGAATTCTCCTTTTTGATTGAACAAATAAAAAATTCCCGGAAGACTATTAAGGATTGCTTCTGATAGTTGTTTTTCCTTGAGTATACTCTCTTCAGCGTTTTTTCTTTCTGTGATGTCCCGAAAGTTATCAATGATTCCTTTCACGTTAGGGTCATCCAACATATTTGTCAAAGTAGCATCAACCCAACGCCAACTTCCATTTTTATGCTTTACTCTAACTATAGGACTATTAATTGGAACCTCTGGAGCGTCTAAGACATCTTCCAGAACAGCCGCAACATAATGTAGGTCTTCAGGGTGTATTAAATTGATTAAGTTTAATTTGAGTGCTTCACTTTCTGAATATCCCAAAACAGAAGTGATTGATGGAGAAACATAAATTGGTGTTCCTTTTTTATTCAGTATTGCAACCGCATCGTTGCTTTTTTCAACCAAAGCACGGTATCTTTTTTCTTTTCCAAAAATTATTTCAGTTTGCAATTTTACCTGTTCTTCAAGCTCAGCAGGTTTTTGGAGAATGATTCTTATTAAGTGACCTACCAGTAAACTTAAAAACAATCCTAAAATGGCGAGAGGAATTACAGCTTCCAAATAATCAGCATCTTTTTCTTTTACATAAATTTGCCATTCACCAAGGGGCACATTAATAGTTGCAACTTGACTATCGGAAAAATTTTCATCAGAGTCAATAAAATATTCCATTCT
>NZ_CAXBAN010000012.1:0-15814 GCF_963973675.1 uncultured Planktosalinus sp.
GGGGCTTCTAGTTTTTGCTAATGAATATAAATCATAAACTAACGATTTATTAACTTTTGTTTGGGCTTTATTTATGGTGGCGAAAATAGAAGATTGATATTCTTCATCTATATCGATAAATATTGTAACAATTAAGTCAAAAACAAATGTTTCTCTAAAGAGTGAATTTTCTTCAATGTATTTTTCAATTCCAAAAATTCTATGCTGACCATCTATGATTTTAGCTATTCTTCCATTATTCCTTAATTTTAAAATTTTTCCATCAAATGAAACTATATTTTCTATGACAACATCATCATCATCGATATAAGTAATTGAATCAATACTTATTACAATACTGTTTGGAAAAGTTGAGTCTTCAAATGATACATACTGAGAAATCTCCTTTAAACGCTTCTTGCTTAACTCGCGTTGAATTCCCATATATCCTTCAATGCCTCCTGCACCTTCAACTCTAATTCTTTCAATATCCTTACGGGCAATAGAAAGTAAATCGAACCATTTAATTTTACCAACATAAAATTTACCAATAGGTTGTTCTAATTCAAAACACTCTATTTCAATCACTTCTTCACTCATTTTCTTTTAATTTATGAAATGAATCTTTTAAATTCGAATATGACTTTTTTGTTTGACTTGCAAAAGAAGACTTATTCTCTCTAAAGTAATTTATACATTCAAACACAACATACATTAATATAGAAACAATAAAAATTCTATAAGACCAAGCGTTAAAGTTAAACTGATAGTCTAATTTATCTGTGTAGGTAAATGCGTATAGAAATGAAATTACAATAGCTTGTAAAATAAAAATTAAAAGTAATAGTAAGCCTACCTTGTTATTTTTTTCCAATGTTTTATACCACAAATATATTGTGCTAAATAAAAATGTAGAGCTATAAATAATAAAACTTTGAGGGTCAAAAACCTTAGAGATTGAACTTGTATCTACTAAAAGCAATATAAAAGCGCCAATATAAAATGGGAATAGGTTGCCTGCTATTTTAAATAATAAATCTGCCCATATTTCAAATAAAACAGAAATAGACAATTTACAAAAATCAAAAAAGCTGTTTAAGTACTCCATTTTTTAACATCTCTAAATTCAACAAATAATCTGCTCTATCAAAATACTCGCGAAGCGGTCGTAAGGTCGATTTCCAACCAGCGCCGTCTGTGACCCAAATAAACTCAATGTCTTGTGCATTCCAGTATTCGTTCATTTTGATATATTCTGTAGCAGTTGACTTCAGCTTTGAGCCACCACCACCGTAAAAGTTGCATTCAATAAAATAAAGTTTACCGTTATTGTTTATAGCAAAGTCTATTTGTCGTGAGGATTTATCTACAATCAAATCTATACCCCACTCAAGTTTAATTCTTTTAGCAGTCGCCTGTGACATATATTCCAAACCCAAGCTTGTACAGGTTTCTTTTACAAACTCTTCTACCAGATTTTCCATGAGTGTTCCGCCACGGTTTTTTCTACCGTTGCTGTCTAGTCCAACTTCAACACCAGTGGCATAATCCACAAAGCTTTTGAGTTGTTTGTTTTCAATCAAATCACCCAGACCTGTGTTGATAATGAACTCTACAATTTCTTTTATTTCGCTAGCAGTGTATTCTTTTTGAAAAAAATCTAAGTGGTTATAAACAAAGTTTTTGTTGTCAATCAAAACATCAACACTTCCCGCTCTTATTGCTAATAAGGTAGGAATAGTTCTTATGGTTTCGGGATATTTTTTGAAGAGTTCAAAAGCTTCCTTTCGCAAATCCTTTTTTCCTACTAAATAATTAAGAAGATGTAACTCTTTTTCAAAAAGCTTTATGTTTCTGATTACTTTATCCCAATTGACAAAATAATCCCATTGGGTTATTTTCTCTTTAAAACTAGAAGTGATTTTTTCAAAGAGTAAATCTTGGTTTTCTATGTTAAGCAGTTTGCATAGCTTGTTCTGTTGCATAGTTGGTTATTAATAATTCATTTAGCTTACCTCGCTTAGATGCATTTGCGTTTATACTTCTTTTGGCACTTACCCTAGAAATAAAAAAGTCAGTATAAAGGTCGTCAAAAAAGTTATCATTAGGATCCTTTCCTTTAACATCCGAATTACTGAGCATCCAATGATGCCCTAAAGTATCAAGATGAGAGCAAAAGTCTCTTAGTCTTATTTGCTCAATATCGTTAAACTCATCTTTGGCATAGGCATTAAAACTAGAGGTGTTACTTAGTGGTTTATAAGGTGGATCAAAGTAAAAAAAATTGTTTTCAGCTGTGAACTTTAAAGTTTGTTGATAATCACCACATAGCAATTCGACTCTTTGAAGAACTTCACTTACGGCTTTCAAGTTTTCTGTATCGCAAATAGTCGGCTTTTTATATGAACCAATAGGCACATTAAACTGATTATTCCTGTTCACTCGATATAGTCCATTAAAACAAGTCCTATTCAGAAATATGAATAAGGCAGCCTGGTCAACAATATTTAAATTTCGAGCATTAAAAAGTTCTCTTTTATTGTAGAAATACATTTTTTTACGCTCTTCATTATTTACTAAATGATGATATTCGTTTTGAAATTCTTTAAGTATAGAAACTAATTCCTGATGGTTATTAGCAATAACTTTGTAGGTGTTGATCAAGTCTTCGTTTATATCATTAATAATTGCTCTTTCAAGATTTGGAAAGTTTCTTAACATCCAAAATAATACAGCTCCACTTCCAACAAAAGGTTCAATGTAGGTGAAATTTTGTCTTGTTATTCGCTCAGGTAAAGCATTTTCAATAACATTTAATAATTGTGTTTTACCACCTGCCCATTTCAAAAAAGGTTTTGCCATAATTTTTTACTAAAGAGATTAAATGATGAATTCAAATATAGAACTTAAATAAAACATTTTCTGGATGTCATTTTAAAAGTTGTAAAGACTTTATTAAAAGATAAATTATTGGCCTCCTCCCACTTTTCTCCCACATTCCTCCCAGTCTGCTTCCTAAAAATGCAGTTTTCAGGGCGTTTTCTGGAACAATCCTGGAACAAATCAATTGTTTTTCTTTTATTTCAGGACGGGTCAAAAAGCTAAAAATCAACGTATTAATGCAACGTTCAAGTTGGGTTCATGTATGGTTCATGGTAAGTTAATGCGATGTTCATAGTGAGTTAATGTAAGGTTCCAAGGGTGTAAAGGCGACGCTAAGGCAACGTTTACTCGATGCAAAAGCAACAAAAAGGCTGCTTGTATAGCTAGGTCAAGGTAGGATAAAGGCATTGTAAAGCGACAACAGCACTTTTAAGAGGTACAGTTTGAGCTAAATAACCAGTATAGGATTTATTAATCTGTATAGCTATTTCAGGACGGGTCATCCTAAGGGGATACTTAATAGATACTTAATAGATAGTGTATGGATAGTGTATGAGGAGTGTATGATATGGTAAAAAACTCCTAAAATCAGATTCCTCTATACACCATGTAGTACATACGTCAAGGAAACGCCTGGGTTAGGTTAAATCAGTGTTCAGTATGTTCCGCGGCAGTTAGTGCTTCGTTGAGTAAGTTTGTGGTTGAGCTATACCGCTGAGAGCCACAAAGAATCTGCAACCTTTCACAAAGAACTCAATTTTGTTCAAACCCATTACTGAGCACGTTACTTTACGTCTCTTCAGCGGCTTAACACAAATTTTACAACTAAGCCCCTTGCCTGTTATTTTAAATAGTCTATTTTTGCCGGCTTCAAATGAATACTGTAGTTTACATACCGTCCCGCCTTCAGCTCAGTCCGCCCTAGTGGCAGGATACACCTTGTTTTATAAACTTTCAAACCTTACTATCCAAATCAAGGGCATACCCTTTCTTTACTTCTATAAAAAATGAAAAAATATTTAAACCTCTTTGACCTCAAACAAAAAGTAGATTACAAAACCGAAATCCTTTCGGGGATCACTGTTGCACTGGCCTTAGTGCCTGAAGCGGTAGCCTTTTCTTTTATGGCAGGTCTTTCACCGCTCACCGGTTTGTATGCGGCTTTTGTCATGGGGTTGGTAACGGCCATTTTTGGAGGGCGTCCCGGGATGATTTCAGGAGCAACGGGCGCTGTTGCTGTCGTTATCGTGTCACTGGCACAATCACACGGGGTAGAGTATGTGTTTGCAGCTGTGGTATTGGCCGGAATCATTCAAATGCTCGCCGGCTTTTTAAAGCTGGGCAAACTCATCCGCCTGGTACCGCATCCTGTGATTTTTGGGTTTGTCAACGGGCTGGCCATCATCATTTTTATGTCTCAACTGGACCAGTTTAAAGATCCCTCCGGCAACTGGCTAACCGGAAGTACACTTTATATATTATTGGGGCTGGTGTTGCTCACTATGTTAATCATCTGGGGCTTACCCAAACTCACTAAGGCATTTCCGGCTTCGCTGGCTTCTATCCTGGTGGTCTTTGGTTTGGTAGTGTTTCTGGGAATCGATACCAAAACCGTGGGGGATATCGCTTCTATTGAAGGGGGGTTCCCGCCGTTTCATATTCCGCAAGTGCCTATTTCCTGGGAAACTTTGATGCTGATTTTACCTTATTCTGCCATCGTGGCCGGAGTGGGACTCATCGAAAGCTTACTAACTCTCAACATCATTGACGAAATCACTGAAACCCGTGGTCGTGGCAATAAGGAGGCTGTGGCACAGGGGGCTGCTAACTTCCTTTCGGGCTTGTTTTCCGGAATGGGTGGTTGTGCTATGCTAGGGCAGAGTTTAATCAACGTGTCATCCGGGTCGCGCGCACGCCTGGCAGGTATCGTGGCTGCCGTGATGCTGCTGGTGTTTGTGATGTTTGGCTCCAGCCTGATTGAGCAAGTGCCTATGGCTGCCCTCACGGGGCTGATGATTATGGTAGCCATTGGCACCTTTGAATGGGCAAGCGTGAAAACCTTTAACCGCATGCCCAAATCAGATGTGCTGGTAATGGTGCTGGTTACCTTGGTCACAGTGTTTTTACACAATTTGGCGTTGGCTGTTTTGGTAGGGGTGATTATTGCAGCTTTGGTGTTTGCCTGGGACAATGCCAAGCGCATTCGTGCGCGTAAACATGTGGATGATGATGGTGTAAAGCACTATGAAATCTACGGACCCTTGTTTTTTGGTTCTGTAGCAGTGTTTAACGAAAAGTTTGATGTATTGAATGACCCGGATGAAGTCATCATCGATTTTGCCGAAAGCCGTGTAGTGGATATGTCGGCCATTGAAGCCCTTAATAAACTTACTGAGCGGTATTTGAAGGTGGGAAAAAAAGTACACCTCAAACACCTTAGTTCCGATTGCAAACGACTGCTTAAAAATGCCGAAGCCATCATTGACGTCAATGTGATGGAAGACCCGACCTATAAAGTGGTGACAGATAAGGTATAGTGGGCAGTGTTCAGATGTTTTAAAATGAAGTAAGACAAAAATCTTTACGGCTTTTGCTGTTTTACGAGAAAATCAAAGCGCATTTCACGCAAAGACCACAAAGTAAAAACGCAAAAGCAAAGAGGTAAAAATAGTTATATCAAATCATTACTATTGATTTTTAGTCTTTACTCATTTTTTTCTTAATACTTTTTTACTCAATACTCAATACTCAATACTCAATACTAATTAGTCCTAAGTCAAAGCTGTTCACAGCTCACGATTTCACTCCTCACTCTTTTCAAACACAAAAAACCTGTTGGTAAGCTCGGTTAGTTTGTAGTTAAAAAGTTGTGCAATGTATTGCAGGGTTTCTTTGCGGTAGATAAACACGTGGGTTTCATCCTTGCGGTACCCCCAGTTTTTAAAGTCGATACTGTCGTTGTAGAGCAGGGTCATGCACACAAACTTTCCTCCGGACAGCAACATCTGGTCGAGTTTGGTAAACTCTTCACGCGGATGGAAAAAATGTTCCACCACTTCACAACAGGCGATGTACTGATATGTTAGATCCAGTAGGGTTTCATTTGGGGTGAAATAGGGGTCATACTGCTTGATGTTATACCCTTTGTCCAGCAGCATTTTAGAGATCACCGGCCCGGTGCCGGAGCCAAAATCAAGACCCTGGTCGTTTTGAGAAAAATGGGTTAAGACATACTGCCAGATTGGAGCGGTAAATTGTTGGTAGCCGGCGTCATTCACATCGTTGTTGTGCAGTTGGTACCGGTGCAATTCTTCATCAGGGGTGGGCAGTAAATCGGGGTGTTTGACCAAAGCCCGGCATCCTTTGCAGTCAAAATACTCGGGGTCAATCATTGTGGTAAGTGCACTGTGGCACAAAGGGCATTGCATAGAGACCATATAGTAAGATGGTTTTAAAGCTCTAAAGATACTAGATTAGTGTATATGGCAGCAATAAGGAATTGTTTTAAGAGAATCAAATTACACTTTACTACAGAAATACCTACTGCAGGAACAAACACAGTAGTCCTCGGCTTAGGGGTTTTCTACTGAATAGTACAGCCAACTACTTTTTATAAGCCACTTCATAGGGACTCCAAATTTCATAAAGGGGGTCTCCTTTGGAACTGTTCCCTTTGTGGTGCCATTGACCCTCTTTTACTTCATACTGAAATTGCAGGCTGGCCCCCACGCGGCTGTCATCACGGGAAAAGAATGTGATGTACTCAGTATAGGTGCCATTGTTGGCTGAATAGGTTCCCCCACCGGTACCACTAAATTCTTTGGTAGCAGAATTAAAGGCAACCCACTGAAAGCGTCCGCCACTGAGTATTTTAATGGTGCGACGGTCACCGGGTGTCATGGTGTTTATCTTCCCGTCACGCTCTCGGCCGGTGATGACCCAATTGCCGGTGAGGGCATCAGTTTTTAAAGAACGGCGCTGCCAGGTTTGGGTGTGTCCGCCTGAGCTCAATTCAAGCTGGTCGTCTTTCAGGGTTACTTTAAAATCCATTGTTTTCCCTATGCGTTGCGGACTGCGGGTATTGAAGTCTTGTGTTTCACTGTAGGATCTGCCTTTGAAGTTATAGTCACCGCCATAGGCGTATAAAAACGTATTGGTGGCTGCTTCCTTGGCCCCCACGGCAAAATAGCCATCCTGATAG
The DNA here is from genome assembly GCF_963973675.1 of uncultured Planktosalinus sp. Lineage (NCBI taxonomy): Bacteria > Pseudomonadati > Bacteroidota > Flavobacteriia > Flavobacteriales > Flavobacteriaceae > Planktosalinus > uncultured Planktosalinus sp. The sequence goes on from NZ_CAXBAN010000012.1 coordinate 7,064, forward strand.
ATGGCAATGACCTCGTTTTTGGTGAGCATTTCACCGTTTTCATGGGTAAGTTGCCAGGATCCTTCCAGGCTTTGCGCGAAAAAGGATGAGGCAATCAGTATGCTGAAAAGTGTACAAAATGCTTTCATAACGAAGTGAGTTTTTGAGTTTTCACTAAAATACGAAAGATTTTTGAGACTTTGCAATGACTTAAAGTGATATTGTTTCTTCAGAGACGCAACAGATTTTTAAACGATGACACACTTAATTGAACATAACCTTTGAAATCATCACATTGCTTAGTTATTCTTAGTGATACTTTGCGTTTCTCTGTGAAACTTTGTGGAATAGCTATACCACAGAGTTACGCAGAGTTTCCTAAGATTTACACAGAGAAATTTGTCTCATGTCCTAAGTCCTGCAGTCCTACATCAGTCTTAATACTTCGTACTTTAAACTTCATACCTCTAACTTCAATCTTTGACTCCAAATTTCTTCAAAATATCTTCCATCAAACACCATTTGGTAATCGATGATTGCAAAAGGTTTACACCCACAAAGGCGGTAAACCACAGCCAGTTGATATTCACATAGATTGCAAGCAACAAGCTGATGATAATAAACGTGCCGGCTACGGCTCTAATGATTCTGTTTAACATAGTTAATTGTTTTTAGTTATTTATTTTTAAAATGTTCAGGACTGGATACAAGTTGTACCACAGAGATACAAAGAGTTTCCACAGACCTACCTGCCGGCAGGCGGGGTTTAACAGAGGGTTTTAAACATTTATTTACCCACCACTCACCACTCATCATTCACCACACACCACTCACCACACACCACTCACCACTAAATAGCTCTTTCAATCGGCACCACCACCACCCTTACCGGGTTTTCCGTCTCCAGGGTGTTGTTGTATTGCGTTACCAATTCAAAAAACGGGTCGATTTTTTCTTCAGGGGCAAAAGAAAAGAACAACAGCGATTCGCTGCCGCCTTTCTCTCCCGGAAACCAGCTTTGAGTGGCGACCACCGAGTTGTTTCCATTCTTGTAGCCGTCAATTTCTGAGGCGCTAAAGGCCTCGATTCCGGCTTTTTTAAACAGCTTGAGAACGTCCTTTTGGAATTCTTCTACTGCAGTTACGATTAATAGTTTCATTTTTTTGAGTTTTAGTATTTAAAGGGTTTCACGCAAAGAAGCGCAATGACTTCCGCAAAGCCCGCAAAGGCGCAAAGTATTGTCCTAAGTCCTACAGTCCTAAGTCATAGATAGTCTCTATTCTTTATTCTCTATTCTATTTTCTTCCTCAACAACTTCTTCCTCAACTTCAGGATACTGCTTCCGCATAATCAAATAATACACCAGTGGCACCACCAACAAGGTCAGGAAAGTCGAACCAATCGTTCCGCCCATCAGTGAAATTGCGAGTCCCTGGAAAATGGGGTCAAACAGGATCACAAAAGCCCCGATGACTACCGTTCCTGCGGTGAGCAGAATGGGTGTTGTACGCACGGCACCGGCTTCTACAATGGCTTGTTTCAACGGAATGCCTTCTTCCAGTCGCAGGTTAACAAAGTCAATGAGCAGCACAGAGTTTCGCACCATGATCCCCGCCAGGGCAATCATTCCAATAAACGAAGTCGCGGTAAAGAAGGCACCCAGCAGCCAGTGACCAATCACAATTCCAATCATTGACAACGGTATGGCCACCATCATCACAATGGGTGCTTTAAAGTTTTGAAACCATCCCACAATGAGCATATAGATAATGACAATCACGCCCAGAAAGGCAATCCCTAAATCACGGAATACTTCCAGCGTGATTTGCCACTCGCCATCCCATTTTACGGTAAAGTCGTCTTCGTGTTGTGGTTGGCTGGCATACAGCTCGTTCATGGTATAACCTTCCGGTAACGGAATTTCTTTCAATTTTTCTTCCATACCCAATATAGCATACACTGGGCTCTCCAGAGTTCCGGCCATATCAGCCAAAACATAAACCACGCGTTTTTGGTTTTTGCGATAAATGCTTTTGGGTACGGAATTTTCGTTAATCGTTACCAAATCGCCTACCGAAACCATAGTCCCTTGTTGAGAAACGATTTCTATCTGTGCAATGGCTTCTGGACTGGCTTTTTCCTGTTCGTCCAGCGCGAGTAAAATTCCCACCCGTTCTGTGGCGTTTTCGTCATAAAGGTGTGTTACAGCGTGTTCACCCAGAGCCATACGCAGTGTTTGTACAATTTGCTGAGGTGCTACGCCATAGCGCATGGCTTTTTCGCGGTCGATGTCATAGACAAACTCCGTTTGGTCAGCTTCCACCATCCAGTCGATATCTACCACATCGGTGGTGTTGTGCAGGATACTTTGCACGGAATCAGCCACACGGATTTGCTCTTCATAATCAGGACCATAAATCTCAGCCACAATAGTGCTCAATACAGGCGGTCCCGGGGGCACTTCTACCAGTTTGACGTTGGCGTTGTATTTGGAAGCAATTTTTTGAATGTCAGGACGCAGCAACTTGGCGATATCGTGACTTTGCAGTTTGCGGTCGCCTTTGTCTTTAATGTTTACCTGAATATCAGCCGTATTGGAAGCCCCTCTTAAATCGTAATGACGCACAAGACCGTTAAAGGTAATGGGTGCCGAAGTACCCACATAGGTTTGATAGTTCACCACTTCCGGACGGGTAGACAGATATTGTGCAATTTCCTGAGTCACCACATTGGTGCGCTCCAGAGTGGTGCCTTCAGGCATATCGATGACTACCTGAAATTCGTTTTTATTATCAAAGGGCAACATTTTTACCAAAACACTTTCGGTAAAGAACATCGCTACCGACCCTATGAGTAATAAGGTGGTAATTCCCAGTGCCATCCAGCGCTTTAAAGGATTGTCAAGCAAGGGGCGTTCAAACTTACTGTAGATTTTATAAATACGGGTGTCTTCAATTTCGATGGGTTTTTCCACTTCACCGGCCTTGTTCTTTTTTTCCTTTTCACGTAAGAAAATATAACCCAGATAAGGTGTAATGGTCAAGGCGACAATCAACGAGAGAATCATCGCTATGGATGCACCAATCGGCATAGGGCTCATATAAGGTCCCATGAGTCCGCTTACGAAAGCCATCGGTAACACCGAAGCAGTAACAGTGAAGGTTGCCAATATTGTTGGGTTCCCCACTTCGTTGATGGCATAAAGAGCGGCTTGCTTAAACGGCAGGCGTTTCATCTTAAAGTGGCGGTGCATATTCTCAGCGATGATGATGGAGTCATCCACCACAATACCGGTCACAAACACCAAAGCAAATAAAGTGATGCGGTTCAGAGTATAGTCTAATAAATAGTAACTTAACATCGTCAAAGCAAAAGTCACGGGAACTGAAAGAAACACAACTAGTCCACCGCGCCAGCCCATAGCGAGCATAACCACAATGGTTACGGCAATAATGGCTCCCAGGAGGTGCAACAGCAGTTCCCCCACTTTTTGGGAGGCGGTTTCGCCATAGTTGCGGGTGACTTCCACGTGTACATCATCAGGGATAATGGTAGTGCGCAGGTGTTCTACCTTGTCGAGAATAATGTCGGAAAGTTTCATGGCGTCGGCGCCTTTGCGCTTGGCCACTGAAATGGTGACGGCAGGATATTCTGAAGGGTATTTGGAAGCCACTTCTTCAAATGCAGCCCCATACCCATAACTTACATATTCTTTGGAAAGTTCAGGGCCGTCAAGTACCTGAGCGATTTGTTTTAAATATACCGGCTGGTTTTGATTGATGCCCACGATGAGGTTTTCCACATCATCCACGGTTTGTAAAAAGCTTCCGGTATTGACTTTAAATTCGGTGTCGTTACGGTTGAACGCTCCGGAAGTCATTTGGATGTTGCTGGCTTGAATATTTTCGGCTACACCCAGTAGATCCACACCAGCAGAAGCCATTTTGTTTTTGTCTAAAACCACGCGAACTTCACGACTGCGACCGCCGATTTTGTGGGTGGTGGCAACATCGGTCACTTTGCTGATTTCGTGATTGACCTCATTGGCGATTTGGCGCAGCTGGTAGTCGTCATAGGTTTCGCTCCAGAGTGTCAATCCCAGCATGGGTACATCATCTATGGAACGGGTTTTGACCAAGGGCGGTGTAACACCGGCCGGCATTTGGTCCATATGCTTCATCAACTCATTGTAGAGTTTGACATAAGAACGCTCAATGTCTTCGCCCACATAAAACTGTACAATGATCATGCCTTGTTCCTGCATGGAGGTGGAATAGACATACTCGACGCCTTTGATGTTGGACACCATTTTTTCAATGGGCTTAATAACCCGTGACTCCACTTCCAGCGGACTCGCCCCGGGATAACCGATAAAGATATCGGCCATGGGCACGTCAATCTGTGGTTCTTCTTCCCGTGGGATTAAAAAAGAGCTGTACACCCCAATGACCATAAACACAATCATTAACAGGATGGTGAGCTTGGAGTCTATAAATAATTTGGCAATTTTGCCGGCTAAACCTTCTTTCATCTTAACTATTTTATTTTGTTGGTTGTCATCCTTCTTTGTGGATCTTTGTGCTTCTTTGAGCAACTTTGCGGTACAGCTTTACCACAGAGTTACACAGAGGTTCCGCAGAGGCTCACAGAGGAATTTAGTCCTATGTCTTAAGTCTTACTGTCTTATGTCTTTTATTGTATTACTTCTACTTTCGCTCCATTGTAAAGCTTTCCTTCGGCTTCCACGATAATTGCTTCTTCGGTATTGAGTCCGGAGAGGACTTCCACTTCGTTGCCAAAGCTTCTTCCCAGTCTTAGCCAGCGCAGCATCGCTGTGTTTTGCTGGCTTATTGTATAAACGCCGCGTAAATCGCCTTGGGTAACGATGGCCTCCTGAGGCACGGTCACGAGTTTTGGGGTGTTTTCAGTTTGTGTTACTGGAAACTGCACGGTAGCATACATCCCTGATTTCAGAGCATCATTTTTATCGAGTGCTATTTTCACCGGATACTGTCCGCCGGTCATCGATGATGAACTACTTACTTCTGTTACTTTCCCCGAAACACTTTGATCAATGGACTTTATGTGTACTTCTACGGTTTCACCAGTGTTGATTTGGCTAATGTTATTGGCAGGAACAGTAGCGCGTACTTCAAAGTTTCCCGGGGCTTCAATGGCTAGCAACGGCATACCGGGATTGGCCATGGCACCGGCTTCAATAAAGCGATTGGTGATTATACCACTGAAAGGCGCTCTGATTTCGGCGTAAGCAAATTGGGCATCGATTTCGGCTTTCATCGCTTTGGCCGATTCCAGGCGGGCTTTGGCCATTTCATACTGTGCTGTGATATCGTCAAGTTCTTTTTGGGAGGCACTGTTTTGTGCAAACAAGGCGGTGAAGCGTTCAAAATCTCTTTTGGCATTGCTGACAGCAACCTGAGCTTCATTGATGCCGGCATTGACTTGGGCACGCTTGGCCTGCAGGTCATTGTTGTTGATGGATATTAATAACTGTCCTTGAGTCACTTGATCACCAATGTTAACAAGTACCCGGTTAACGTGTCCCATCATACGGGTGCTGAGAGTGGCGTTGTTGACGGCGACTATTTCTCCGCTTACAGTCAGGTTGCTCCCTGAGCTTGTTGCAGGAGCCTTAGTGGTGACCTGAATTGCCTTTTGGCTGTTACTTACAGTATCTGTTTCTGAGTTGCCACAGCTGCCTAATAGAAGAGTACTGAGAGTGATAATTGATAGTATTTTGATTTTCATGATTCTGAGTAATTACTAAATTAAAACTGATTGATTATTTTTTTATTAATTGTTTGGTTACAAAAAACTTATTTTCAAAAACTACTGTCACAGATAATACTTGAGAAGAAAGTTGCTCGTCGATTGTAATGACAGCTATGTTGTTGCCGGGTTGTAAGTCTTTTAAAGCGTCTCTTTTAAGGATTTGACCTGAAGCATTTGAAATATAATAGTATGCTTCCCCTGCAATTTGAGACTCAAATTCCACCGTAAAAGATGTAGTTGCAGGATTGGGGTATAGCTTAAAGGAGTAAGGATTGTTCCCGTTAATTTCCTGTATGCTCATGGGTTGATTTCTGATTAATTTGATAGCATAGATTCCTGCGTCTGCACTTGTAGTGCTTGTTTGGTTGTTTGTAAACGGATTTAAGCTGGGACTAAAAATACCTCCATACACGTGCCCGATGATAAATTCGTCTGTCGTGATATCATTGAGTTTGATAATTTCTGAATTGTAGTTGGGCAAGGTTTTATTTGGAATAAATTCAGAACCGGCACCTCGTAAGCCGGGCATTTCAATGGGTAATACAAATTCCTGTAAACCTCCCTCGGCAAAACGGGTCACACGGCTGATGGTTTTTACAAACGGCACGTTATTGTCTTGAATTAAATTTCCATTTTGATAGTAAAACTGACTGATGCCCCCAAAGAATATACTGTGCATTTCGTTGAGGTCACTGTCATACAATGCAGCAGTGGCACTGTGATAATTACTTAAATATTGGTTAAAGCCAGTAACCGGAGTGTACCCCAGCTCAGTAATTTCAACAGGATAAAGGAAAGGCAGGTTGACATTTTCCTGAAAAACCCCTGATGAAATCATATATCCCTGTGCTCCATCGGGAAAAATCTGAGGTATCAGATTATAATCTCTTCTCCTTAAGTGCACCTCGTCTGTAGTGGCTGTATAATTGTCAAAACTCAGTTGATTACCGCTGTTATCTATTGTAAATTTTTGAATAGCAGTCGCATAGGTTTGCACAAAAGTGGGGTTGTTCATTGGGTTGTAGCGCCCGTCAAAACGTTGACCACCCACCAGATAAAATGTAGTGCCTATTTTACCCAACTGTCCGCCGGTATTTGCAAAAATATCATCTGTTATATGTTTAAAATATGGTATGATACTGTTATTGTTTACCACAGCATTTACCAATCCGGCTACATCTATAGAAGTGAGGTATGGAAAGGTGATGTGGTCATCGGCAGTTGGTGAATAGGCATAGCCACCTATTATAAACAAGTCGTTTCCATCCTGATAAAAGTTCATATTGGTCGATTGCAGCTGTTCACTGATTCCTGTGGGTAATACATTTAATGGGGCAGTCCAGAATTGTTGTGTATTTACATCAATCACTATGACCTCTGAATTGTTTTGTGCCGCCGGGAAGGCATTGAAGGGCTGACGGGCATGTATGCCGTCTTTTCTGCCGCCGATTATTAGCCATTTACCGTCATATTGCGCAAAGGCATAAGAATGTAATCCGGGAAGTCCGGGGATATTAACCTGCTCCAATTCAACAGTGAAATCAAAAGATTCCTGGGCTTGCTGAGTCGCTGTCGTTCCAATCAGCAATATCAAAGTGTAAAAAAGTTTTTTCATGGTGATGGCTGATTATTCTCCTTTGATTAAAAATTCTAAATAAGCTTTCGCGAAATTGTATTCAAATACGGTTTGTAAGTACTCCAGTTGTTTTTGGGCAAATTGGGTTTCGCTTTGTAAGAGTTCGGTGGTTTTTTCCAGTCCTTGTTCAAAGCGGTTGGTGCGGATGCGTAAGGCTTCTTCTGATTGCTCCACGGCGAGTTTGCTGCGTTTTAACTGTTCCAGCAAATCGTTGACCTGACGCTGTGCTTTGTTAATTTCCATTTGGCTTTGTGCCTTGTATTGGTCGAGTTCTAAACGTGACTGCTCGAGCTCGGCTTTGCTTTTTTGTGCTTTTCCGAAGCGTTTTCCGCCTTGAAATAAATCCCAACTCAATTGTGCACCCACCAGATAGCCATTGGCATTGCCCTGAAAGAGTTCGCTGTCATAGAGTTCATAGCTTCCAAAGGCATTCAGGCGTGGCAGAAACGCCATTTGATCGGCTTTGTTCATTTTCGCGTAAGCGTCTGTAGCCAGTGCCATCGCTTGAATATCTGAACGGTTTTCGTTGAGGGATGTATTTTGAAGAGATGCAAGTTCAGTTGCTTCGAGTGTGTCTGTGGGTTTCCAAATTGTATAGGTTTCTTCGCTCATTAGCAACGAAAGGTAGTCTGAAGCGTTTTGCACATTGCTTTTGGCTTGCTGTAACTGGTTTTGAACTTCGCTCAGACGCACTTCAACTGCCAGCACATCTGAACGTTGCAGATAGCCTTGCTTGAAGCTGTTGGTTGCCAGTTTTTGGTTTTCCTGAGCGGCCTCCAGTGCTTTTTCTAAAACATTTACGGCTTTATGAGCCAGTTGCAGTTGCATATAGGCTTTTTCCACTTCCAGAAGGATGTAGTCCTGAGTACGTTGGCCTTGCAATTGGGTGGCCTGCATGTTGCTTTTGGCGGCCTGACGCTGAAAAATGCCATCGATATTTATAAGGGGTTGTTGTATTTCAAACTTGGTAGCAAAATTATCGGTGCGTTCCGGGTTGTTTAAGAGCACTGGATTAAAATCATTTTGCGTCAGGATTTCCTGATTGAGTTTTGATCCAAATGCCATCAACGGATTGGTGGTGGTAAACCCGGTATGTGAAGCACTGATATTGGGCAGGAAAACGGCGTTGGTTTGCCTGTAGTTAGCACGTGCTTGCAGGAATTCCTGTTCTGATATTTTGAGGTTGCGGTTGTTTTCCAGAGCGCCGGATAGGGCTTGTTCCTTAGAGAGCGGCTTTTGCTCTTGTGCAAAAAGGAGTGTGCTGCTTGCTATGGAAAGGAATACTAAGAGTGTTTTCTTCATTTTATCTCAATTTGACAGGGCAAAAGTACGCTGCCAAATGA
>NZ_CAXBAN010000013.1:0-15710 GCF_963973675.1 uncultured Planktosalinus sp.
AATCCTGTGTTGATTCCATAAATGGGTGTTTCATTATTAAGAATTTTAGTGTCAAGATATGCTCTGGATTTTTTAATGTTTAAAACTGCCTCGTCAGATAGTGCCAGTTGTTTTTGATGATCTATAATATCGATAATAGTAGCCAAGTCAAGTACTTGACTGCTTATGTAATGAAAGTCAGGCATTTTAATTAGAAATTTATTTATTGGTCCTCAAATGTAGGAAATAACAAATCAATTTATAAATATTTTAGTAAAACATTCTCGCTTATGTCTATAAAATACAAGCTATTATATTAATTATGTACCTTTACTCAACCTCCATTTAATCGATAATAAATAATTTATTGTAAAACAATAGGTTAAGAGAGTATTTAAACATATATTTGCAACTTATTAAAACAATTTTTTATTTTTATTATTATGCAAACAGGAACAGTAAAATTCTTCAATGATTCAAAAGGTTTTGGATTTATTAAAGACAACCAATCAAATGAAGAAATCTTCGTACACATCTCAGGTCTTATTGATGACATTAGAGAAGATGACGAAGTTACCTTTGAGACAGCTCAAGGAAAAAAAGGATTAAATGCAGTAAATGTTAAGCTTGCTTAAGCAGCGCTTTTAATATATACAATTTAAACTTTAAAAGCTCTCCATATCGGAGAGCTTTTTTTGTTTTATCCCCATATTTTTTTATTAAATTACTGTATTACAGAACACTAAACATAATTTCCGAATTTTGGCACGACCTTTGGTAATTATATAGCGTAAAGTATTGCTGACCAAAACAAATAAGCAATTACTAATATTTAAATCCGCTATTATGAAAAATTTTGTTCTCACATTCGCAGGCTTATTCATCGCTCTGATGTTTATCCCACAATCAGCTAAAGCTGTTGATTTTAACAGAAGTTATGACGGTAAGAAATTTATCTTCGTTGAAGGAGGTGTAGAGTTTTCTGTCTTCCCTGACGGTCAATTTGATTTTATATACTTGGGAAATCAAGGAACAAATGTTAGCATCAACACACCCAATGTTGCGATCAATTACAATTCCGGATACAATTATGATGCCTATGTTCAATATGATAGTTATGGAGCGGTAATTCAGGTTGAAGATGTGCCTATTTATTATGATGAATATGGTCGCATTATTCAAGCCGGTGATGTAACTATTCGTTATAATAACAGAAGGCTTATTCAGGTAGGCGGATTGTATGTACACTATAACCCTTATGGATATTACTCTCACTACACCGGTTATATTAATGTGTACAACAGGTATTATGTTTACAGACCCTGGCATACTTATTATGCTGTTCCTTTCTACACTTACTGCATAGTATATACCAATCCTTACAGAAGATATTATACACCCGTTAGATATAGCTACTCTTATCACAGAACATATTATCGCAATGGATATGCCTACTCAAACGGCAGAAGGGATTTTTATAGGCCCGGAACCCGTGTACACCATAGAGATGGCCGAGTAGCAGTAAACCAAAACTACAGAGGCGAAAGAAATGAATCTTTGACATACAGAAGAGATGACAGTAAAGTGCGCACAGCATACAACAGTCGTACTGAAAATGGTGTGCAACGCGGAACTCCAATTAGTGCGGTTGCAAACAGAAACGACAGAGTTCAAAGAGAAATTTCACGCACTTCAAATACATCCCGAGCTGAAAATACTCAAAGAGGAACACCTGTTTCTTCAAATGCACAAAGAGTAGAAAGAGTTGAAAGAAATGAAAGTGCAAGACCTGCAACTACTTTAAACAGAAGTGACAGAAACCAAGGTGTGAATACCAGTTCAAGAGTTACAAGAAATAATCGGGTACAACAAAGCAGGCCGGTAAGCAATAACGTTTCAAAACCTGAAAGAACAGTATCAAGCAGGCCAAGTGCTATAAGAAATGTTTCAAGAAGCACGAATACACAAAGAAATAAACCCGTTGTTTCTCAAAGCAGACAGAGAGATAGCGGTGCAGCTAAAAATGTTTCCAGAAGCACACCTTCAAGAAACACAACTGCAACAAGAGGTTCAAGCACAAACTCAAGAAATAACTCCTCATCCAGAGGTGGAAGAGGATAAAAATATTAAAATAAGTTTTGGTTGGTTAGTTGAAACCCTTTTGAAAGTGGAAACATTTGAAAGAGGGTTTCTCTTTTTATATCATCTAAGACAAATTCCAAGATACAATACTAGCAAAACATATCGAATGTTATCCTTTAACGTAAACCGTCTTCTTGTTCACAAAATCCAGCATACCGTCCTTTGCAAGTTCGTGGCTAATTAATGTTTCCCATCCTATTGTTATTAATTTAAAAATATTTAGGTTGCTAAATAACAATGAGACGGATTAATAGCGAGTGATAAACTAAACCCATTTGCAGAGAGAATTCTTTTCTTTTTTGGTGCCATTGTTGTTGTTTTTATTAAAAAGGTAGAAACCTTTTCATAAAAACTGAAATTTCTTCAGAAAGTTTGCCTTTATGAACCACAAACATATATAGTACACTTATCAAGATTGACTTTAACAGGATATTTATAACAGCATGGAAATTAAAATCCCAGAAAAAGAAGGTTAGTGCTGTAATTAATATTAAAATAAAAGTTTTTCCGGTTTCTGAAGTAAAAGGATGCATTTTAAACTTCCAGTTTACAACAATTATTTTAGAAAAACTGTACAAAAAAAGAGAAACTACAGTTGCAATTGCAGCTCCGTCAATCCCATAAAGAGGAATAAAAACTACATTAAGTGTAATGGTTAAAAGAGCTAAAAACACACCCAAAACAACGGTCCAGCGATAGTAATCTGAATTATACAAGATGGCATTGTTAATGCCCAATAAATTATCTAAAAGTTTTGAAAGAGAAATAAGTAAAACCACAAACAATCCACTACTATACTCCTCCGGAATTATGAAATATAGCTGTTTAATATTGAGTATAATTAATAGAAATATCCATCCAGAAATGACAAACAAAGTCAATGAACTTTTTTGATACAATTTTTTTAACTCTTCCCATTTTTTTGAATTAATCAATTGAGCTGTCAATGGATAGGTGATTTGATGCATCGCCCTTGCCGGAACAACAATAACCATCGCAATAAAAATAGCAACATTGTAATATGCAACATTCTCTATGGGTATATACTTTCCTATCATCACCTTATCAATATCAAGTAAAATGAGTGAAACTGAACCGGCAATAATAATTAGCAAAGAATATTTTAATATCGAAATGGTGTTTTTTGGAAACGAAAAAATAAACTTAGGGAACTTGAAGTTAAGGACATATAACTTCATAATTAGAAGCCGTAAAAAATATACTAACACCAAAGACCATATAAAATGCTCCGCAGTTAACCATTCAAAATAAACAGTTGTAAGCAATAACATAACTAAAACCCTATGAAAAACCTCCTTCATAAAATTTCCAAAGGCACTTTTCATTTGCACTTTCACCCATGAATAGTAGATTTCAAAGTAAGCCATGGCAATGGCAATCAAGAAAATACACCACACATATTCTTCAATAATTTCATTTTCATTGGAAAGAAAATATACAATACTTTCATACCCAATATACCCTAAAATCCCAACCGGAATGATAATTAACAACGGCAGATATAGCATAAAACTTAAAAAATTATTTCTATCAGGTAGTTGTTTATAAGAAGAATAAAACTTGATTAAGGTATTATGAACACCAAAAGCCATTAAAGGGGTCATTATGGTCGCTGCAGAAAGTAAAAAGCCCACCAAACCATAGTACTCATCTGTAAGAAAATTAGTGTAAAGAAACAAGGTATTCACTGCACCAATTGCAAAACCAATATAGGTAGTTATGGTATTTTGAATAGACTGTTTTATGACAATTCCCATGAAAAGAAATTTCTGTTTTAACGCAACTCATGTAAAACTTCAACCAGTTTTTTGGTGAGATTTTTTCTGCTGAAAGCTTCTATACCTTGCGAATGTATCACTAACTTTTTATTTTTATAGAGTTCAAACCAGCTATATATCTTTTTTTTAATTTCCTTTTCCTGAGAGTAATCAAAAAATGTTCCGGTCTGTGTTGAGTTAATCAAGGGCTCAACGTCACTATCTTTAGGCCCTAAAGCTAAAATGGGTCTGCCTGAAGCCATATACTCAAAAAGCTTTCCTGGAATTATTGCTTGGGTTTCCTTACTATCAATTTCAATCAGTAATAAAACTTGTGATTTCTTCTGTAGATCAACAGATTCTATATGTGAAACATATCCAAACTTTTTCAAATGATTCTTTAACCCAAAGCTTTCAATACTTGCAACCACCTCGTCGCTCACAGTTCCAGCGAGTTGTAGCTTAAATTTGGAAGCAAAATCTTCATTTTCTTCAACCATTTCTGAAAGTACTTTCCAAAGAATTTTGGGATTTCGCTCAGAAAGCAAAGAACCAATATGTGAAATTGTAAAATCATCATCTAGTTGTTCTGCGGATGTTAATGCAACATCAAAACCATTAGTTATAACAGTTATGGGTTTTTTTGTTATATTTTCAAACTGTCTTTTTGTGGAGGGGCTTGTCACAATAACAGCATCACAATTTGTTAACACATTAAACTCAAATTGCTTGTGTTTTGTTTGTGAACGTTTTGATAGGCGAAGTTTTTTATGATACCCTATCGATGTCCAAGGATCTCTAAAATCGGTTAACCAAGGAATTCCTGTTTCGTTTTTCAATTCCATTCCAATCAAATGAAGACTGTGTGGCGGGCCGGAAGTAATGACAACTTCAACAGGATTGTCAAGGATATATTTTTTCAAAAACTCGACCGAAGGTTTTACCCAACCCACCCGTGCATCTGGGATAAAATAATTGCCCCTCACCCAAAGCAGAAATTTTTCCAATACAGATTGCTTTTTGTTTGATATGATGCCACTGCTGATGGTTTGTGTTTTCTTTTTTGAAAGAAGTTTAGCAAAACGATAGGGTTCTTTTATAGGATGCTTGATCACTTCAATTCCCTTTGGAGTTTCAGATTCAAAAGAATAATCTATTAATGGATAATGTGGGTTTTCAGGAACAAAAACGACAGGTTCTACATCAAATTCACGTAAGTATTTTACAAACTTTAACCATCGCTGCACTCCAGGTCCACCGGCTGGTGGCCAGTAATATGTGATAATCAATACCCTAAGTGGATTTTTCACAGAGTCCCTTATTTTTTCTTTCGATACGAAACAAAAACAGCCCCTATTAATAAAATCAAGAATAAGATACTGCTTGCCAGACTTATTTTACTTCCTGTCTCTATAACTTCAGGTTCAAACTTAAATTCAATTTTGTTATAACCCGGTGGTATAACCATTGCCCTTAGTGCATAATTTGCTCTAAAATGCTCTTGAGGTTTTCCATTTATATAGGCGTTCCATCCATATGGATAATACACTTCTGAAAAAACAACAATACCCTCTTGTGAGTTATCAGTTTCGTAATGAAGATAATCAGGTCTAACTTTAACAAGGTCTATGATTGCTGTAGAATCAACTTGCATATTGGTCGTAGGCAATAAATTTGAAAACTCTTTATGAATAATGGCTTTCTTCTTGGTATTGGTTTCAGCAATGGAAAGAATCTCTTCATCTGCATTATCAACCAAAACAACACTATCTACAAACCAAGCATTCCCATTGGCTTCATAATTTTCAGAAAACAACACTTTACCCTCATCATCACGTTCTAATAAGTACTTTACATTGAACATATTAAATACTTCAAGACTGCCTTTTTCTAGGTAAAAATCATACAGGTCTTGAATCCGTCCGGGTTTTGCAGCATGATATCCACCTAAAGCATTGTGAAAATAACTTGCCCTACCACTTCCAAATGGGTTTGAACTTAAGTCATAAACTCTAAAATGTGTTTTATCTTTGGAAATTTCAGCATCGGCCTGTGTTTGCTGGAAAGGAGTATTCATTTGTCTGGTAGTTACAAAATTATCATTGTTCACATACCTTTTATCGACACTCACAAGGTCAAATATAATTAAAACCCCCATTATCAGTACTAGGGCATTTTGATTTAGCTTGTTTATTAAATACAAGTAAAGCGTTGTTCCGGCAACGATAACAAGTCCTAGGCTTCTTAATGTGTCTTCTATGAAAATTGACTTACGGTCTTCCTTAATGGCATCCATAAACTCTTGACCATAAGCCTGAATATAATAACCATCGTTTACACCTGAAAAAGAAAATAAACTATTTTTAAAGAATAAAAACAATAAACAAAGAACTCCTAAAATTCCACCACTGTATTTTAGTGCTTTAATTTTTTCTTTTTGATCAATCTTTGATGAAATTAGTTTTTGGAGCCCTAAAACAGCCAAAATAGGCATGCAAAGTTCAATGATTACCTGTATAGAAGAAACTGCTCTAAATTTATCATACAATGGAAAATAATCGATAAAAAGATTCGTCAAAAACTCTGCGTTTTTACCCCAAGAAAGAAATAACGCGACTAAAGAACCGGCAATCAACCAGCGTTTATGCTTGCCTTTAAGCAGAAAAACCCCCAATATAGACAGAAATAGTATTACAGCACCAATATATGCCGGTGCAGCTACAATGGGTTGCTGACCCCAATAAGTGGGCACTGCAGTTACAAAATCACTTGCCTGAGCAGGAGAGAGTCCCCGTTTCATTAAAAAATCATAAGTAGCAGAATCTGTCCCAACATCTTCAACATTTCCACCTCCCATAAATCGCGGGATGAATAAATTGAAGGTTTCAACTAGACCATAGGAATACTCTGTGATATATTCTTTGGAGAGACCCTGTGTATTATCTTTTGGTGCACCATCTGGGGTGATGGTCAGTTCACTTTGACCACGTGTGGATTCTGCAGCATATTCCTGTGTTGCTAAAATATTGGTTGCATTCAGACCAACTGCAATGATCACTCCCGCGACCATTAAACCAACTGCTTTAAAGAAGTGCGGGAGTTCCTTGTTTTTGAAAGCATCCATCAAATATACAATACCTACTACCAATACCAGTATTAATAAATAATAAGTCATTTGAAAGTGGTTAGCACTTATTTCAAGAGCCATGGCCAGTGAAAATAAAATAAAGCCCCAAAGGTATTTTTTTTGAAAGACGAGAAATATTCCCGCCAGCACTAAAGGCATGTATGCGATGGCATGTGCTTTGGCATTATGACCCCCTCCCAAAATTATTATCAAATAAGTAGAAAAACCAAAGCCTAAAGCTCCCAAAGCAGCTAATTTATAATCAACTTTTAAAACCAGTAAGAGAATGTAAAAACCAATAAAATATAGAAATAAATAATCAGCCGGTCTGGGTAAAAACCTAAGTGTTCTGTCAAGCTGTTTGATGTAGTTGTGTGGGTATTGTGCTCCAAGTTGATATGTGGGCATTCCTCCAAATGCCGAATTGGTCCAATAGGACTCTTCCCCTGTCGCCTCCCTGTAATCATTGTGCTGTTTTGCCATTCCGGTATACTGAACAATATCACTTTGCAAAATTTGTTTGCCTTGTAAAACCGGACTGAAATAAAACAAGGAAACAATAATAAAAAGAGTAAGAACAATGAGGTGAGGGAGATACTTTTGGGTAAAATCTTTCATTGGATTGGTTTAGAAATGCGAAAATTAATCAATTTCTTCGTAATCTACATATTCTCCAACAGGTTTCTTATTGTTTGATTTCTTTTGATTTTTTTTATCAAAAACTGTTTCTTTATTTACTTGTTCATTAGACTGCTCAAAATTATAGTGCCCTTTAAAAGCCTGCTCCATTTTCTGACCCGCTTTTTTAGCAATATATCGCATAATAAAAGGAGCTGCTAAGCGAAAAACTATTTTTAGCCCAAAATAAACTAAAAGTATTATTAAAAGCGTTTTTAAAAACGTTTCCATTTTTGTGTACTGTTTGAATTTTATTAAAGTTCAAAAATAAGCAACACCATACAGAAATGGGAATAAGTTGTATTAAAAAAATAATAAATTCTTATATATTTACACAAAACACAAATGCCCGATGATCATGAAAAACCTCTTGCTTAGCAGTATCTTGATGTGTAGTTGTTTAACTTTATTTGGACAGTATACTGAAGTGATAAATTCTAACAGGCCCGGAGCCTCTCAAGGTGCTTTTGCAGTCGGAAATCAAGTGTTACAACTTGAAACTGGATTTACTAAAGGTTGGGAAAAACACGAATTACTCCAAACAGAAACCAATGCTTTTACCATTGATTATGCATTGAGGTATGGTCTTATATGGGAGCAGTTGGAAATAAGCATAAATGGCTCTTTTCTTTCAGAATCAGTGATCGATAACCGTTCAGCAACTGCATTTGAATATGATCAAAGTAATTTTAAATTTAATACACTTGGTGCAAAATATTTAATTTATGACCCCTATAAAAAACGAGCGCTTGAAAAACCTAACCTGTATAGTTGGAACGCTAATAACAAATTCAGATGGAGAGAATTGATTCCGGCAGTTTCCTTTTATGCTGGTGTAAATTTTGACACAAAAGACAACCCGTTTCTGCCACCCAACGACCCCACTATTAGTCCAAAATTTGTTGTAATGACACAAAATAATATGCAAGGTGGATGGGTTTTTGTAACCAATATAATTGTGGACCGCGTTACTTCAGAGTTTCCTTCATACTCTTACATCCTTACTTTGACTCATGCCTTCAACCCTAAGTTTTCTATGTTTATAGAAAATCAAGGTATTAAAAGTGATTTTTATGCCGATCAAATACTACGCTTTGGAGGCGCACATCTTTTTGGAAAGGATTTTCAAATTGATGTAATGGCTTCAACCAACTTTAAAGATACTCCTTCAAAATTTTACATTGGTGCAGGTGTTTCCTACCGATTGGACATGCACTCCAAAGACCAAGTAATTGAAGAATCAAATAAAAGAAACAAAGGCAATGATGGTGAGAGTGGAAAAAAAAGAAAAGATGATTTTATTGACCTTGAAAATGATGGTAAATAAGATATGATTACGGTTCAAGAAGTTACTTCAAAAAAGAGGCTCAAACAGTTTGTTTTATTTCCATTTGACCTTTATAAAAATTCTAAAAATTGGGTTCCTCCTCTGATTAAAGATGAGCTCGAAGGATTTGATAAACAAATCAATCCGGCATTTGAAAATGCTGAAGTTTGGTTTTACCTGGCTTTTAAAAATGGCAAGATCGTAGGTAGAATCGCTGTAATTATTAACTGGCATGAAATCAACACGCTCAACTTACAAAAAGTGAGATTTGGATGGTTTGACTTCATTGATGATATGGAGGTAAGCAAAGCATTACTTAATAAAGCGTTTGAAAAAGGAAAAGAAAAATCCCTAACCTATACCGAAGGCCCCATTGGGTTTTCAAATATGGATAAAGTAGGCGCAATGACAATGGGGTATGACCGTTTGGGAAGCATGATAACCTGGTATAACTTTCCATATTATATTACCCATTTTGAAAAGTTAGGTTTTACAACTGAAAAAGAGTTTATAGAAAGTGAGTTTTCATTTGATAATGTAAAAAACACTGAAATTTTTTACAGAGCTGATAAACTAATCAGGCAGAAATATGATTTTAAAGCACTCAACTTTAACAATTCAAAAGACATTGAACCTCACGTAAACAGCATGTTTGATTTATTCAATGAATCCTATTCCTCTTTGTCTTCATTTGTTTCAATTACTGAAAAACAAAAAGAATTTTTTAAAAGAAAGTATATAGGCCTTATCAACCCAGAGTACATCAAATTTGTCGTTGATAAAGATGACAGACTTATTGCTTTTAGTGTGGTGATGACTTCTTATTCTAAGGCCTTACAAAAAGCAAAAGGAAAACTTTTTCCGTTTGGATTTATACATTTTTTAAGAGCTAAAAAGAAAAATGATACGGTTTTATTTTACTTAATTGGTATTCGACCTGAATATCAAAACAAGGGGGTCACGGCTGTGATATTTAAAGAATATTATGAAACATTTAAAAAGAATGGAATTAAAAACTGCATTTTAACACCTATTTTGGCTGACAATTATGCTTTGCAAAACTTGTGGAAAAACTTTAACCCTCAAGTGGTTGTAAGAAGAAAAACATTCAAACTAAAATTAGCAGAATGGAAATTTTAATATTTCCACTGTCTTTGTTTATTTTCTTCTTCAGCCTTTTTGAGCTCTTCAGCGGGAATAACTTTTAAAAATGAAGGGTGCTGTTCTATGGCTATTTCGAGTTTAGTTACAATTTCATCTACAGTTTCATTTTCATAATCAATTTCAAGAGGTTGCTTAATTTCCATAGATTGAAGAATTCCTCTTTTTTTGATCATAATTCCTTTTTTATCAAAGGACCTTCTGAAACCATCAATAACAATAGGTACTACAACAGGCTTAAATTTTTTGATGATGTGTGCTGTTCCTCTTCTAATGGGTTTCCAGGGTTTAGTTGTACCTTGAGGAAAAGTAATCACCCAACCATCGTTGAGTGCTTTTCCAATATTTGTAATATCACTCATCTTTACTTGCCTGTTGACTTCTTGGCCTTTGGCACGCCATGTGCGATCAATAGGAACAGCACCTGCATAAGCTAATACTTTTGGTAATAATCCAGATTTCATTGTCTCACTTGCAGCGATATAATAAATATTTAGTTTTGGATTCCATAAATATCCTATATTTTTTATGGAATCTTCCCTCCCACTAAGACTTGCATTAAACACATGAAACATTGCTACTACATCTGCAAAATATGTTTGATGATTTGAAACAAAAAGAACATTTTCATCTGGTAAATTAAGAAGGTATTCTGAACCTTCAATTTGCAATTCATTAAAACCCTTAAATCTTCTATGAGTGATTGCACCCATAAATCTAATTAACCAACGTTTTAATAAAAGTATATGACCAAAAGGATTTCTTTTTAATAATCCCATAGAAAATCAGTTTTGAGGTTACGCTCATACTAACAGTATAAACGGACGGCAAAGATACAAAAAGGGAAGCTTATAGCACTTCTTTTATTAAGTGTCTTACTTCACTTAAAATCATTGCTGTAGCGCCCCACACTATATGGCCGTTTAATTCATATGCAGGAACCTGTATGTTTTTAGCATAAGAAGTAGACAAGGTTTGTGTACAAATACATTTATCATCCAAAAAGTGAGTAAGTTTTACTTCAATCAAATCTTCAACTTCAGAAGGTTGGGCAATGAATTGGGGAGTATCATTTGAATAGCCCAAATAAGGTTGTACAATAAAATTGCTTGGGGGAATATACATTTCGGTAAGTTGCTTTAAAACATTTATTTTTTTTCTAGGTACTCCTATTTCTTCTTCAGTTTCTCTTATTGCTGTATGCTGAAGGTCTTTGTCTTCAATTTCATATCTACCGCCGGGAAAACCAACTTGAGCTGAATGTACTCCTTTATAGGTCTTTCGCAAAATCAATATCAGATTAGTTTCATTTTTCAAGGTAGGGTAAAACAATACCATTACCCCAGCCCTTTTCACATTTTCACTCATAAGTGCAACGCGTTTTAATTCATTCAAACGTTCAGCCGGAGCCATTTTTAGTTGAATATTTTCGCCGGGGAGACTTAATTTTTTTACTTTTGAAAGTGATTCTTTAAATTCATTAAACTCCATAAAAGCTATTTATAAATGAAAAAAATTGTCTTTTTAATTTTTGCGGTGCTCATTGTTTCATCATGTGAAGATAAAAAAAAAGAAAATGAAACTGTTACTACTAAAAATAAAGATACAACCACAGTCTCAATTCCTGAATCTATTAAAAAGAAACTCAACAAAGAAAAATTTAAAGACACCTTAGACCAGGTAGTTAGTTTAACTAATGAGACACTTGAAGAATTCCTCCATGAGTATGGTAATAATAACCCTGAAAGGTTTGTGACTCTTGAAACTTCCCAAGGAAATATCAAGCTGGAACTATACACTACAACTCCAATTCACAGGGCTCACTTTATTTACTTAATAAAAAATGGTTATTTAAATACCACCGTTTTTCACAGAGTTGTTAAAGATTTTATTATTCAAGGAGGAAACAGCGACCGAATTGAAACCAGCAGGATGAGAAGTAAAATGGGTGAATATACATTGCCTCCTGAAATTAAATACAAACATAACAGAGGTGCTTTAGCGTCAGCCAAAGAATATAGGGACAATCCTGATGACAGGTCTGCTCCTTTTGAGTTTTACATTGTTCAAAGTGCTGAAGGAGCTCATCATTTAAATCCAAATTATACTGTTTTTGGAAAAGTAATTTCAGGAATGGCCGTAGTTGACAAAATTGCCAATTTAAAAACCGATGAAGGCGACTGGCCGCTTTACAATGTTTTTATAAATGCAGTTATTAATGATTAAGTGAGTCTTTCTTATAAACTGAAGGAAGTGAAAGTTGAAACCGAACAGCCAAAAGTCTAACAGTGATTACCACAGAACCTGAAATAATTACAATCCAATTGATATCTAATGAAGTTAAATTCAATAAAAAATAAAAAACGCCGCCTAAAATACATGCAGTAGCATAAATTTCTTTTCTGAAAATGATTGGAATTTCATTACATAAAATATCTCTGATTACACCACCAAAGCAGGCAGAAATTGTACCCAATGAAATGCAAATAATTGGATGCAAGTCCATTTGAACTCCTTTTTCAATTCCAACAAGTGTATACAATGCAATGCCAATAGTATCAAACAAAAACAAAGAACGCCTCACATAATTAAGTTTGTTTCTAAATACCATTGCAAAAAGAGCTGCAGCAAAAATTACATAGATGTAAGTCATATTTAACATCCATGTAATGGGCAAATCCAGCAACAAATCTCTCAAGGTTCCTCCCCCGGTTGCAGTTACAAATGCAATGATAAATATTCCAAATAAATCAAGTCTTTTGTGCATTGCTGTAAGAACACCAGATATTGCGAAAGCTATGGTTCCAAGAATGTCTAATGTTAAATAAATACTCATTTATTTTTGAGTTAAGAATGTATAATCTTTAATTACTCTTTCAACAAAATTAATTGGTTTTTCATCAAAAGGAGTATCCATAACTTTTGAAACCCTTTCTGACAATCTCAAGATTAAATGATGATTGTTATAGGTTTTTGCATTGTAATATACAGATTTTATGGTTTGTATGTCCTTATCATTAAAAACAGTTACTTGTTGATATTTAGGGACATAATCAGCAGAAAATTCAACCATTTGTATGGATGATAAAGAAACTGTTTTTTTCTCAGAAATCACAGTAGTAGTAGCTGCTATATCTCCTAAACGCTGGCCTTTTCCGTTCAACAAAATTGTAACAACTGCTACTCCTCCACTAGTTAAACTAATATCAATCAACCTTAATAACCAACGTAGCAAAAAATTTGAAAAAGATGGCTTTGAACCATCTATCATTACAACTCGCAAATTCAAAGCAGCTTTACCAGGACTTTGTCCATTCCAAAAAGTTTCCCAAAGTAAATGGTATAATAACAACGGTAGACCGATTGTCATTGCAATTAAAAAATATGAATCATCAGCAATTTCGACTACAGAAAACAAATAAAATACTACAAACAAATAGATTATTATTAGAACACTGTCTATAATGTAGGCTAAAATACGCTCACCTATGCCTGCAACATTTTGTGAAATCGTTACATTTTGTGCAGTTTGTATTTGAAAATTATCCATTTAATCTGTTTCTTTGGAAAAGCAAAATCCTGTAGATGCGCGAAGCAGCTTTTATAAAACAAAATAAAGACAAATGGTTAAGATTTGAAAATGTTCTAAAGAATAATATTCAGATTTCTCCAGACGAACTCAGTGCACTTTATATTGAGGTTACAGACCATTTGAGTTACGCACAAACATTTTATCCGAAAAGTCAAACTTTAAGCTATTTAAACAGTCTTTCAATACTGGCTCATCAAAAGATTTACAAGAGTAAAAAAGAATCGAGAAATCGCCTGATAACATTTTATACGAAAGAATTTCCCCTATTCTTTTACAGTTACCAGAAACACTTGCTTGTTTCATTTTTAACTTTTTTTCTTTTTAGTCTGATTGGCGGTTATTCTGCAGCTACAGATGTTGATTTTGTCAGATTAATTATGGGGGATAGTTATGTTAACATGACATTAGACAACATCGAAAAAGGAGACCCCATGGCTGTATATAAAAAAATGGGAGAAATGGAAATGTTTTTAGGTATTACCATAAACAACATCAGAGTGGCTCTAAATGCTTTTGTTTTCGGAGTTTTTTTAAGTATAGGAACCTTATTTATTTTAATGAGAAACGGAATAATGTTAGGGTCATTTCAATACTTCTTTTATGAACATGGTGTCTTTTGGGAATCAGTAAGTACAATTTGGATTCACGGTACCATAGAAATATCTGTAATTATTGTTGCAGGTGCAGCTGGTCTTGTTTTAGGAAACAGTATACTTTTCCCGGGTACCTACACCAGAATTCATTCATTTATCAGGGGTGCAAAAGCTGGTTTAAAAATTTTAATGAGCACCATTCCTTTTTTTATCATCGCGGGATTTCTGGAGGGTTATGTAACCAGACATACAGATATGCCATACTGGCTTTCATTTTTTATTATTGGCGGCTCTCTTTTTCTAATTTTATATTATTATATTTTTTACCCCATCAAATTAAATAAACTCCATGAAAGAAGTAATTAATTTTAAGCAACAACGTGAAATTGGCTCAATAATCACTGATATATTCAAATTCATCAGAGAGGAAGGAAAGTCGTTGTTTACCATCATTCTAAAAGTCACCGGTCCCGCATTGTTGGCAATGATTGGAAGCTATATCTTTTATATGCAAACAACTTTGGGCAATATTGAAAGAATGATAATTTCTGAAACACTCGGAACCAACACAATCATTTCAGTTTTTTTATTGCTAATTTCTGTAATTGCTTTTTATTCATTGATATATGGAACCATACTAGGGTACATTAAATCATACATCGACACTGATGGTAAAGTCAACCTCAATGACGTTTCTACTTTTTCAAAATCTCAGTTTTTTTCAATGATTGGATTAAATATTTTAGTAGGAATAATAACCTTTGCCGGTTTTGTATTTTGTGTTTTGCCGGGGATTTATCTTGGTGTATGTCTGTCATTGGCATATCCAATTTTTGTTTTTGAACGTAATGATATCAGTTTTGCTATTAGCAACAGTTTTAAATTAATTAAAGATGAATGGTGGATTACTTTTGCAACCTTTATTGTGATTTATTTACTATACTATTTAATAACTTTTATTTTTCAGGTGCCTCAATTGATGTATTATTTTTCTAAAGGATTTTTAATGAGTGAAGAACTATCTGGTGACCCTTTTTCTATAGTTGACTGGTTCTCTATTACACTAGATGTTATTGCGATGCTTGCACAATACCTTTTGTTTACTATAGTAATTATTGCAATTGCTTTTATCTATTTTAATTTAAATGAAAAGAAAAATTTCACAGGTACGTTAGAATCTATTGATCAATTGGGCAAAAGTTAAACAACTATGAAAGCCACTTGTTTTTTAGTATGTTTTATTTGCTTTATTTGGAGCGGTTTTCCACTTTCAGACACTTTGGAAGAAAATCAATCTCAATCAATTATTTTTGATCAAGACTCAACGCTTGTA
>NZ_CAXBAN010000014.1:0-14775 GCF_963973675.1 uncultured Planktosalinus sp.
ACCGGGTAGTGGCATTTCAGGAAGGAAAACAACTTGACTTTATAGAAGGCCGCGGCTGGAATCAAAATCTTTGGGAGATCAAAGAATTTCCCAATAAGTCAAAACTTGACGAACTTTTTCCCGACACTCCCGTAGCCCTTACCCGTATTGACGGACACGCTTACCTTGTCAATCAAAAAGCCCTGGAACTGGCCGGTATTACAACCCAAACCAAAATGGAAGGGGGGTATGCCGAAGTTAAAGACGGAAAGCTTACTGGGATCTTGATTGATACCGCTATGGATCTTGTGGATGCCATCAAGCCCAAAGTTGAAAAGGAAGACTCTGTAGAAGCCCTTAAAGTAGCAGAGGAAATTTGCTTTTCCTATGGCTTAACAACAGTCAATGACGCAGGTCTTGACAGAGAGATTATTGAACTGATTGACAGTTTACAAACTTCCGGTGAGCTGAAGATGCGTATCTATGCCATGGTTTCTAATACACCTGAAAACTTGGATCATTACCTGACCAAAGGAATTGTCAAAACTGAAAAACTCAATGTACGTTCCATAAAAGTGTATGGGGACGGAGCTCTGGGCTCAAGAGGGGCAGCACTCAAAGAGCCTTACCATGACCACCCGGGCAATTATGGGGTTTTTGTAACACCAGTTGATGAAATTCACAATCTGGCAAAACGCATCGGCGAATCACAATACCAAATGAATACACACGCCATTGGCGATTCAACCAATCTGGTAGTACTTGAAGCTTATAAAAATGCAATCAGTACCGCAAGCAACAGAAGATGGAAAATTGAACACGCTCAAATTGTAGATGTAGACGATTTTGATTATTTTTCAAACAACATCATTCCTTCCGTTCAACCCACTCATGCTACCAGCGATATGTATTGGGCAGAAGACCGCGTAGGTCCGCAACGTATAAAAGGAGCCTATGCCTATAAAACACTATTGGACAAAGCCGGTATCATCGCTTTGGGAACCGATTTTCCGGTTGAACACGTGAGTCCGTTTTACACTTTTTATGCCGCGGTGTCAAGAAAAGATTTAAAACAATTCCCCGAAGGCGGATTTCAAAAAGAGGAAGCACTGTCTCGTGAAGAAACTTTAAAAGGCATGACCATCTGGGCAGCTTACTCTAACTTTGAAGAGCATGAAAAAGGAAGTATTGAAATAGGAAAATTTGCCGATTTCATCGTTTTGGACAAAGATATTATGACCTGTGATGAAAATGAAATTCCAAACATTCAGGTGGAAGCTACTTTTGTGGGAGGTAAAATGGTGTTTAAATACTAAGCCGCGCTAAATAATCAAAATGGTCTCCTTTCTGAATCAGTTCAGTCTGAAATCCTGATTTTGCAGCTAATTCTTTTAATAAATTAAAATTGAGATACAGCCAGTCAAACTCTTCGGAAATTTCCCCTTTGTAGCTCATTTTAAAGCTTAGTTCGCCATAGTAATCGCTTTCTGTTGAAACCCAAACCCCGCCGTCCTCATCTTTATCAAACATATAGATCAGGTCACTGGAGTCAATGAGTATTTGCCCGCCGGGATTTAATAATGATTTTAAATGATTTAAATATTTTGGAGCATTTGCAAGGCTCTGAAAAATTCCCGTTCCGTTCATCAATAGCAACAACGTATCAAATGTATTGGTTTCTTCCAGGAGTTCAGATACTTTTACTTTTTTAATTCCGCGTAGCTTACACACCTCAATCGCACCGGGTGAAATGTCAATCGCAGTTACATCAAACCCTTTTTCCTGTAAATACAGGGCGTGACTTCCGGCACCACAACCTATGTCAAGTACTTTACCGCGGGCCAGCTGGAGGGCTTTTTGCTCAATCAAAGGCATTTCGTCATAACTTCTGAACAAATAGGGTAGCGGCAATTCATCCGGTTCTGAAATGGTAGTTTCCGTAAGGATGTCTTCCGTATAATTGCCGTGAAAATAATCCAGGAGTGCGTTGCCTAATATGTCTGTTTGCATGTGTATCTTTGCCTGATGGAAGAAATTTTAAAACAACTCCCTGCCCGCGCCAAAGATAAGCATAACGAATCAAAAAAGTTTTTTGCACGGCTAAAGAAAAAAACACCCAAAAACCTAGATGCGGTCATGCAGCAATTGCACGATGAAGAATTTCAGCAAACCGATTGCCTCACTTGTGCCAATTGCTGTAAAACTACAGGGCCTTTGTTTACTGATAAAGATATTGAACGCATTTCCAAACACTTTAAAATCAAGCCACAACAGTTTATTGAAACCTATTTGCGCATCGATGAAGATAAAGATTATGTCTTGCAAAGTGTTCCTTGCACCTTTCTGGGTGCTGATAATTATTGCTCAATTTATGACGTTCGTCCCAAAGCATGCCGTGAATTCCCGCATACCGACCGCAAAAAATTTCAACAGATTTCCAATTTGACTTTAAAAAATGTTGCCATCTGCCCGGCGGCTTACAACATTGTTGAGAAAATGAAGACTCTTTTGGAGAATAGATAATGAAAATTGAAAATAGTTCAGTAAACAAATTCGGACATAGATTCCAACTAGTTTAGAACATTGTTTATTGAAATTTTATTCTAAAGTAGTAGCAATATAAACCAACTCAAAAAGGATCGCCCAGTTTTTAACAAAATGCATAGCCTCCAGCATTATAGTCTCTCTTTCTTTAACCGTCCAGAATTTGTGAAGCATAAAGGAAGCCACTGCGAGAAAAACACACAAAGCGATGATGCCTTCAAAAATAAAATAACCGGTTATGAGTGTGGCCCCTCCGGCGATTAGCAAAAAACCGCTTAAAATTACCATCAGTTTGGGGGCAATCAACGATCTGTTATCGGCATACTCTTTTAAAATATGGGTGTTGTAAAAATGATTGACCCCGTTGAGGAGAAAAAACAAACCCAAAAGTATGAGGAGTATTTGCTTGATCATTTTGGTTATTAAAAAAGTTATACCATTCTCTACTTGTGATTTTTGCAGGCTTCTTTGTGTCTTAGTGGTTTAAAACTAGAATCTTATAAAACTATAAAACATCCCTTATTTCAGCCATTTTATCAAACATCGCCTTGGCAAAAGGGCACAAGGGGATTATTTTCAAACTGTTTTCTCGAGCATAGTCCACAGCAGCCAGTACCATTTTTTTGCCCACACCCTGCCCGTTGAATTCTGAATTTACTTCTGTATGATCAATAATGAACTTCTCTTTTCCGGCCCACGAATAGGTCATTCTGCCGGCTTCTTTTCCGTCTGAAACAGCTTTAAAAAAACCTTTGCTTTCCCGGTTGATTTGTTGAATTTCCATAGAATTAGTTGTTCTTTTTATAACTCAAAGCTCCCGACGGACAATTGCTCACCTGATTCATTAATTCCTCAGAAGTGGCATTCTCAATTTTTATCCATGGGCGCTCTTTGGGATTATACACTTTTGGTAAGGTTTTTACACATACACCAGAGTGGGTGCAAAGCGCAGGTTTCCAGGAAATGGTGATTTCACCGTTTGAATATTCATTTACTTTTTCCATAATTCATTGATTTAGTGTTTATATATTTTTTCTCACCTACTTGTAAATCATATAGGCTTTACGCATACCATTATACTGTTCAAGTCCGGGTTTCCAGCTTGCGCGGATTTGCTCTTGATTCATTCCCTGTTCTATTTGCTGTTGCAGGCTTGTTGTTCCGGCAAGAGTTGTAAAGAAAGTGGTAAAAAATGATTTTTGCTTTCCTGAGTCTTTATAGGCTTCTATGAGCCAATGTAGGTTCAGATGGTCAATCATTCCGGTGTCACTCAGGTCTTTTCCATAACACAACTGTCCGCTGAATTTGGGGTTTTTAGACCCTTCATTGGGTTGTGGGGTAAAAGTAAATGTGTATTTGTCTTTGGGTAAAGACGGACTCCCAAATACCTGAAACTGCTTGTTGGTGCCGCGCCCTTCACTCAGTGTAGTTCCTTCAAAAAAACAGGTACTGGGATACAGGTTGATGGCGGTATCATTGGGCAGATTGGGTGACGGTTTGATGGGTAGTGAGTAAAAGGTGGTTCTTGTGTAATCCTTTACCGGGACAATTTCAAGTTCACATTTCAGGTTGTTTTCAAGCCAACCTTCTCCGTTGATCATTTGGGCATATTCTGCGATGGTCATTCCGTGAACGACAGGAATGGGATGCATACCTACAAAACTTTTGTGTTCCAGTTCTAGTAGAGGGCCGTCAATGTAGTGAATATTAGGATTGGGCCGGTCGAGAATTAAAAGAGGAATCCCTGCTTCCGCACAAGCCTCCATCACATAGTGCAAGGTAGAGATATAAGTATAAAATCGGGCACCTACATCCTGAATGTCAAATAACATCACATCAAGCCCTTTCATTTGTTCCGGCGTGGGTTTTTTATTGCTTCCGTAAAGCGAAATTAGAGGCAAGCCAGTTTTTGAATCTTTCCCGTCTTTAACTACTTCACCCGCATCAGCTGTGCCTCTGAAACCATGTTCAGGAGCAAAAACTTTAGTGACCTGTATGTTGTGGGCCAATAAAGAATCCACCAAATGGGTACGCTTGCTAAATACCCATTTTTGATTTTGACGCTGTTTGTAGGAGCCACTTCCCTCATCCCAGTAGTCTTCCATAAAAATAAAATTTTCGGGCCTGAAAATCACACTGGTCTGATTGGCAACCACCCCCACTTTTTTGTTTCTTAAAAAGGAAAGATAGGTTTCGGTTTGATTGGCACCCACCATAGGATACGTGCTGACTTCACTTTCCTTAAACTCAGTCTCCACATTAAAGTTCTTTTCCTGCCCTTTGCAGGAAATAGAGATCAGAACAAGTGCCATCAAAAATAAAGTGCTATTTTTGAAGCGAACTAAAAGGTAGTTGGTGAATTTTGAGTTTTTCATAGCAAAAAGAATCATTCGGTCTAAAGACTATAAAAGTAGTATATCAGCTCCAATAATAAAAATTGCGATTACTGCAATTGCATTGGGCTTGATTATGATGCTGGTTGCAATTGCTACCGGAGTCGGACTACAACAAAAAGTGCGTGAAAAAGTTTCGGCATTCAACGGCGATATCATCATTTCAAACTTTGATACCAATTTTTCTAAAGACTCCCAAAACCCCATTTCAATAAACCAACCCTTTTATCCGGTTTTTGAAGAGATTCCTGAAATTAAGCACATACAAATTACAGCACTAAAAGGAGGAATTATCCGAACCAAAACCGACTTTGAAGGCGTGGTTGTCAAAGGCGTAAGTACTGATTACAACTGGCAGTATTTTGAAGAATTCCTGCGTGCAGGGCGCTTGCCGCATTACGGAGAAACCCTTAATGATGAAATTTTGCTCTCTGAATATATTTCGAATAGATTGGGACTTAAAATTGGAGATAAAGTGGTGACCTATTTCTTTGACGATGAAAGCAACGATCGCCCGTTAAGGCCAAGAGGATTTACCCTGGTAGGAATTTACAACAGCGGATTTCAAGAGTTTGATGAAAGTTACTTGATAGCAGACATCAGGCATATTCAAGGCTTAAACCGTTGGGAGGCCGATCAGATTGGAGCATTTGAA
Organism: uncultured Planktosalinus sp.; assembly: GCF_963973675.1. NCBI lineage: Bacteria > Pseudomonadati > Bacteroidota > Flavobacteriia > Flavobacteriales > Flavobacteriaceae > Planktosalinus > uncultured Planktosalinus sp. The sequence goes on from NZ_CAXBAN010000014.1 coordinate 5,572, forward strand.
CTTTTTGTAACCGATTTTGATAAAATACGGGAAACCGGAAATAAAGTCTATTACAATGTAGACTCAACTCTTGATACCCAAACAATAAGAGACAAGTATTTTTCTATTTTTGAATGGCTGGATTTGTTTGATTTTAATATAGCACTCATCATTGGAATTATGATACTTGTGGCAGGCATCAATATGATTACTGCTTTGCTGGTGTTAATCCTGGAACGCACAAAAATGATAGGGATCTTAAAATCGCTGGGTTCTTCAAATTGGAGTATCCGAAAAGTGTTTATTTATAACGCCATATACCTGATTGGAGTTGGCCTGTTCTGGGGAAATTTAATAGGAATTGGCCTGTTGCTCGCACAAAAATACCTGAAACTATTTCCTTTAAATCCTAACACGTATTATGTAACTGAAGCTCCTGTATATTTAGACCCGGCTTATATTTTAATGCTCAATGCAGGTACTTTCTTATTGTGTTTGTTGATGCTCCTCATTCCTTCCTATATCATTACCAAGATTTCACCCGTGAAGGCAATTCGGTTTGAATAAAAATTAAATCTTAAAAGGCGATCTCTCCTGATGTGCTTTTATGGCTTTTATACACAAGCGTAAACTGATAGCCAGCCCTACAAAAGACATAAACCAAAAAGCAGGATAACTTTGTTGCATCAGGAAAAAATCATACAGACCATGAAGGAATACAGCAGCCAAAAGCCCTTTAAGCTTATATTGAAATGCCTTGTCTTTGTGTTGCCATGCGAGCCCAAAATAATACCCCATGATGATTCCAAAACTGGCGTGTGCGGGTACCGCTGTAAACATTCTTAAAAAAGCAACCTCATAACCGCCATCGGTTACATAAAGTATGTTTTCAATCCCCGCAAACCCCAAACTGATAATCGCTCCATAGACAATGCCATCAAAGGGTTCGTCAAATTCTTTTTGCCTGAAAGCATAAAACCTCATAATAAGAAATTTGGCAAACTCTTCAGCAAAAGCCACTGTAATAAAAGCAAAAACAAATACGGAGGCTAAACTGCTGTAATCCACAGGAAACAGTTTTCCTAAGAAAATTGAAAGAAATACAGCAGGTATTGCACTCAATACACCCAACAAAAAACTGATGAGCATATGTTTGAGCGGCTCACGTTGATACCGGTCTTTCAACCAAACAAATAACCCAATTGCCGCTCCGGGAGCCAATGCTAAACCTATTAAAAAAAGTAATTCCATAAAATATTTCCCTACTTGAGAGGGACCAGGTCATGTAAACTCCAAAGCTTTTGCAACTGAGTGGATTAAAAAACCACCACTTTATTATTGATAAAAAACAAACTATTGACAAAAAAGAGCTTTCCGTTTTCCCAAAAGGAACGGAAAAGCACATCATCAGCAAGATAAATCACACTGCCTCTGCCCATTCGTTGTTCACCAAAAACCATCGAATTCTTCAACCCTTTCAAAGCTTCCTCACCGGCAAATCCACTTACGCGCTCTGCCTCACCTTCAATATAGGCAACATTGTAACCATTCTCAAGAAAACTATAAGAGCTGCGTCCTGCTTTGAGTGTAAAATAGGTTTCACCATATCCAAATGCCAAAGGGTGTGAAGGGTCTACCGTTGTTTTAAAGATAGTACCTGTTATAAAGTTTTTTACACTTTCCTGTTCTCTTTGGTCATAGGGAATCAATAGGTTTGGCTCGGCTTCTTCATCTTCTTCAGGGCGATTGCTTTTTAAACCAAATCCTTCTTTGTCAGCAAAAACACTAAGTGCATTGTCTATCGCTATCAACGTACCACCTTTGGAAACCCATTCTTTTACTTTTTCTAAACTGCTTTCGTCTAAATAAGATTGATAGTAACCCGAGGGTAGGATCAAGACATCAAACTGGTCTAAAGTGATCGCCTTGAAGTAATCAGTATCAATGGAAGTTGCCGGATAATGCAATTGTTGTTCAAAGAAGTGCCACAATGCACCGTAACTCAAAGAGGAAGTGTACTCACCCTTTAAAAGGGCAATACGGGGGGCATGAATGATTTTTACGTCAGGCGAACCAAAATCGGTTCCCGTATCTGAAAAACTGGTGTTAGAAGCAAATAGTTTTCGGTGGTGTTTGTTAGCGATTTGGGTGACCTTTTCATGAAACCCGGGATTGGTGCGGTTATCACTTTTAGTAATGATAAGACTACCCCTGTCAAAGGTTTCACCGCTCACGCCAAATTTCTTTTCGCTAAAGCGCACCTTAATGTCTTCCTGAAGTAATTCGGCAAGGAAAGTGGCATCCTGCATACTGTTCCATCGAGCGATGTATCCTGCTGCATTGTTGACAGGGATATTGACAAACAGTTCTTTTGAAGGAGCGGTGTTGGCTGCTACTAGTGTAGTACTGGCAATGGCATCAAGTCCGTATGCATGAGGTAAATTCCACGCAGTGATGTCATAAGTGAGCGGAGTACTCAATTTTGTTTCTGGTTCAAAAAGCGCCTGAACCATACGCCCTTTAGGCTGATTGGTGCTCACTACAAGGGCATTTTTCATTTCAAAACTCCCATTTTTATTTGTGCTGTAATGAAAACCGGAGGCTTTTCCACCTTTGACAAAACCATAGTTTATTTCATGAAGATCAAGCAATTTAGTAAGCGCTTGGAGCTTGTCTTCCTCGCCTTGAAGCACGAAGCTCTTATATTTTAGGTTGGGTTGAAAGAATTTCTGAAATTCAGTATTGAGCTTTTTAGCATTTTTTGAAGAAATTTCCACGGTGGAAAGTCCGGTGGTTTTTTGATGCTCCACTCGGTCTACTAAAGTGAGCTCATAGCCTTCATCAGTGTCTATGCCCAAACCGGCACGCCCATGACCGGCTTGCTCATAGGTCATCCCAATGGCACCAACATAAGTTGGATAAGTGTCTCCATAACTGGGGTACAATAAATCAAAACGCTCACGTGTAAAAAATAACCACCCTTCTTTATCAAAATAGCGGGCATGATTTTGACCAATTTGTGTTTGAAAATCACGTTGCCAGTCAGAAATAATCTCGTGAAAAGGCTCTGCCGCCGGAGCAAAGTAATAAGGTTCATTGATACCCTGCTCATGAAAATCTACATGAATATGAGGCATCCATTGGTTATAAATCTTCAAGCGTTGTTGCGTTTCCACTTGCGTAGCCCAAGCCCAGTCGCGGTTAAGGTCAAACAAGTAGTGATTGGGTCTTCCGCCCGGCCAGGGTTCCATATGCTCAGCAGCTACCTGTGCACTGTTGTAAGGTGTTGATTTTACTTGGTTATACCAGTTCACATAGCGATCACGCCCATCAGGATTTAAATTAGGGTCGATAATTACCACTGTGTTTTCCAACCAGGCTTGTTTTTGGGTGATGAGTTCATAAACGGTTTGCATCGCAGCTTCTGAGCTGGAAGCTTCATTGCCATGAACGTTGTAACTCAACCAGACGATTGCAACCTCTGGGTTTGCGCTGCCATCTGCTAATCCAATTTGTTTTAGGTTATTTAGCCGAATGGTTTCTATGTTTCTCTGGTTGTTTTCAGAAGTGACAACAGCATACGTCAGTTTGCGTCGTTCATTGGTGTGCCCGTATTCATGGTAAGTAACCATAGGACTGCTTTCAGCTACATGATTGAAGTAGTTGACAATATCGGCGTGACGTGTAAATTGGGTGCCGATTTCATAGCCTAAAAACGCTGAAGGCGACTGCGGGCTTTGACAGAACCCAATACTAATAATAAAAAGGAGTAGTACGGAAGTGAATGCTTGTTTCATAAAGTTTGAAATGTAAAGTTGTGGTTGTCTTTAAAGGCTAAAACTACTAAAAACTGCTGATATAAAACTTTAACATTAACGGAATTTTTAATATTTTGCTTCAACAAAAAACTATCTTTGAATTTCTTTTTCAAAAGACCATGCCAAAACACTGCATTCCGTATCAAAACACCGGTTATTTTTCTGAGCTGATCATCGACTATCTAAATCAGGAAGAAGAGGTCAAATTTTTATACCATTGTTTTCCAACGCTTGAAAATTTTGGCAGACAAATTAAAGAGAAGCAAAAACACTATCCACAAACGCATAGAAAAGTATTGGTGGAAGTTCTCAACAGTCAATACAAAAACCTGAAGGTTTCTGACACCACCACAACCCACCTTAAAAACCTGGGAAACTCAAACACATTTACGGTCACAACAGGGCATCAATTGAACCTCTTTACCGGACCCTTGTATTTTTTATACAAAATAATTTCTACCATTAATTTGTGTAAGGAGTTAAAACAAAAATACCCTGACAATAACTTTGTTCCAATATATTGGATGGCCACCGAAGACCACGATTTTGAAGAAATCAACTTCTTTAATTTCAACAATAAAAAGGTAGATTGGGATAGAAACTCTGGTGGTGCAGTGGGTGAACTTTCCACCGATGGTTTGGAGAGTGTTTATCAATCTTTTTCAGAAATGCTTGGAAACTCCCCAAATGCCAGAAAAATTAAATCACTCTTTAAAGAAGCCTACCTCAATCACACGAAGCTTGCAGAGGCCACTCGTTTTTTGGCGCATTCCCTTTTTGATGATTTTGGTTTGCTAATTCTTGATGCCAACAATGCAGCCCTGAAAAAGCTTTTCATACCACAGATTAAAGAGGAAGTGAAAATCAATACAGCAAGTGTTGAAGTAGAAAAAATAAACAAAAGAATCAATTCAATACCACAAAAAAACTACAAACTTCAGGTCAATCCGCGTGAAATAAATTTGTTTTATTTGAAAGATGGGGTTCGTGAACGCATTATTAAACAAAACAACACTTTTTTTATAAACAATACCACAATTCAATTTTCTGAAAATGAACTACAATCCGAAATTGAAACCTATCCTGAAAGATTCAGTCCCAATGTGATTTTAAGGCCCTTGTATCAGGAAGTAATTTTACCAAATCTTTGTTACATTGGTGGAGGTGGAGAGCTGGCGTATTGGTTACAGTTAAAATCATTTTTTGAAAAATCCAAAGTGCTGTTTCCTGTTTTGTTATTGCGAAATTCAGCTTTACTCATTTCTTCAAAAGAAATTGAAAAAATAAACAAACTGAACCTCACTGTTGAAGATTTGTTTTTATCTAAAAACAAACTGCAATCCAAAGTCACCAGGCAACTATCTGATATAAAAATAGATCTTTCAGAGCAGCGAAACCATCTTAAACAACAATTTAAAGACCTATATACACTTGCCAAAAAGACCGATCCCACTTTTGAAAAAATGGTAGCCGCTCAGGAAACCAAACAACTCAACGGTTTGGACAAGATGGAAAAACGCCTGTTGAAAGCGCAAAAACGAAAACTCGTCGATCATTTAAACCGGGTCACACAATTACAAAATGAATTGTTTCCAAAGGGAAGCCTGCAAGAGCGCACCGCCAATTTCTCTGAATTTTATCTGGAATACGGAAATGAGCTTATAGAAATACTTTTTAAGGAACTAAAGCCCTTAGAACTGGAGTTTTTGTGTTTGGAGTTAAAAGATTAAAATGAAATCTTGACTCATATCTTAAATCTTACGTAAATAGTTTACTTAATCTCATATTCCAAACGCATGGTAATGGAAGCCGTTTTATTTTTATCAGAAGTATTAAAACTGCCACCCCAGCTAAAATCCTCACCACTGTTTTGACCGGTTATTTGAAACACACCCATTTTGGCATCCTTGAGTTTACCCAGTTTGCCACCGCTGTTTTCTGCAATTTTTTCAGCACGCAAGCGAGCGTCTTCTGTAGCTTTGGAAATCATTTCGATTTTTAAATCGGCCAGCTTGGTGTAATAATACCTGGGAGAATAACTGTTAAATTGCACGCCTTTGTTGAGTAACTCAGTAACTTCCCGAGAAACACTTTCAATGAGTTCTACTTCCTTCGACTCCACTTTAACGGTTTGAGTAAGATCATATCCCACAAAAACACTACCTACAAAATTGCCATTTTCATATTGACTTTGATTGCGTTCATTGGTTTGCATCGAATTAAAAACAATGTCTTCCCGCGCAATGCCTTTTGAAATCAAATAAGCTTCAACAGTTTGCTTATCAGTAATCATTTGGTCAAAAGCAGTTTTTAGGTTTGGACTAAATCTGGAAAACTGACCCTCCCAAACAATTAAATCGGATGTAAAATCCGTCGACCCTGAACCGGTTACAGAAATTTTACCATCGGGATTGGCACGGTCAACATAGGCATTCCCTAAAAAAAGAGCGGCCAGAATGATGGCTGCTGAAAAAACGATGGCTGTAAAATATCTCATAGTGTAGGATGTTTGAAGAATCTAATTTACAAGAAATACTTCATAGTTTATTTTTATCAATCAAATTTTTAGAAAAAATTACGTTTATTTCCATTGCTCAAAAATTCAAAATGCCCTATTTTTGCCTATGCAAAACAACAACGTACTCATTTTAGATTTTGGTTCGCAATACACACAACTTATTGCAAGGCGTGTAAGAGAGTTAAACATCTACTGCGAAATCCACCCCTATCACAAAATTCCAACCGATTTAGACAAATTCAAGGCAGTTATTCTTTCCGGAAGTCCGTTTTCTGTGAGGGCTGATGATGCACCCCATCCAAACTTGTCTGCAATCCGCGGTCACAAGCCTTTACTGGCAGTTTGCTATGGTGCCCAATATCTGGCTCATTTCAATGGTGGCCATGTAGAACAATCAGAAACACGGGAATACGGCCGGGCAAAACTTTCGGTAATCTTTGAAAATAACGGACTTTTTCAAAATATTCCCACAGGAAGTCAGGTTTGGATGAGCCACGGCGATACCATTAAAAAATTACCCGAAAAAGGCGTGTTGATCGCCAGTACCCACGATGTGGAATACGCGGCCTACCGCATTGAAGACGAACAATCCTATGCCATTCAGTTCCACCCGGAGGTTTATCACACAACCGACGGTAAACAACTGCTCGAAAATTTTCTGGTACACATTGCCGGTGTTGAACAAACTTGGACACCTTCAGCTTTTGTAGACACTACAGTCAGTGAGTTGAAGGCCAAATTGCAAAGCGATAAAGTGGTTTTGGGTTTAAGCGGAGGGGTAGATTCCTCTGTAGCAGCAATGTTGCTGCACAAAGCCATCGGTAAAAACCTGTATTGCATCTTTGTTAACAACGGCTTGTTGCGTAAAGATGAGTATGAAAGTGTGCTGCACCAATATAAGGATATGGGTCTCAATGTAAAAGGTGTTGATGCCTCGGCCCGTTTTTTAAATGCGCTTGCCGGTGTAAATGATCCCGAACTTAAAAGAAAAGCCATCGGAAATGCTTTTATTGAAGTTTTTGACGATGAAGCACATCAAATCACTGATGTCACCTGGTTGGCACAGGGTACAATTTATCCGGATGTGATTGAGTCAGTTTCTGTTAACGGACCCTCAGTAACCATTAAATCACATCACAACGTGGGCGGTTTACCCGATTTTATGAAATTAAAAATAGTCGAGCCTCTCCGAATGTTGTTTAAGGATGAGGTAAGACGCGTGGGTGCCGAACTGGGTATTTCTAAAGACATATTAGGAAGACACCCTTTTCCGGGCCCCGGTCTGGCAATTCGGATCTTGGGTGATATAACCCCCGAAAAAGTGCGTATATTGCAGGAAGTTGATGCCATTTTTATCAATAACCTGAAAAAATGGAACCTCTATGATCAGGTATGGCAGGCAGGAGCAATCCTGCTTCCGGTAGACTCTGTGGGAGTGATGGGTGACGAACGCACCTATGAAAAAGTGGTGGCCCTTAGAGCCGTAGAAAGCACCGATGGGATGACGGCCGATTGGGTGAACCTACCTTATGAATTCCTGCAAGAAACATCCAATTATATAATAAATCGGGTAAAAGGCGTTAATAGAGTAGTGTATGACATCAGCTCAAAACCCCCGGCTACAATTGAATGGGAATAGAAGCTTGTTATGGGTTCAACCTTCAGAGCTTGCAAAGAGCAAAAATAAAGTTGAAAAACCATTTTGACGGCATTTTAAATTCAACAAAAATGATGACAGAATTCAAATCAAATCAATAAGCGTGAAGAAATTAATCCTTATTATATCCCTTATTTTTTACACAAGCCTTTGTTGTTCGCAGACTTCCTATATGAGTCACAGAGTGCAGCAAGGTGAAACCCTGTTCAGCATCTCTCAAAAATATAACATAGATACGGAAGAGATAGAGCGTTTAAATCCTGAAATTAAAAACGGACTGAAAGAAAATACGGTACTGATAATTCCAAAAGTACTGGAAACAGTATCAAACCCTGATAATGGAGATATAAATTTTAAAACTCACAAAGTAAAGCGCAAGGAAACGATCTTTGGAATCGCAACAGCCTATGGTACCACAGTTGATGAAATAAAAAAATACAACAAACACCTTTACTCGAGTGAATTAAAACGGGGGGAAAAAATAAAAATTCCGATAAAAAAAGTTACGATTATTTCACCCTATAACAAGCAAATTACAGAGTCAACCTCTGAAGAAATGCTGCCCGGAAAACACAAAGTAGCCCCTCAGGAAACTAAATTTGGTATAGCAAAACAATACAGCATCTCCGTAGCTGAACTCGAAGCACTCAACCCCTCTATTTACGGCAGTGATGATATTTCAGTGGGAACTATACTCAATGTTCCAAAAGAAACCCCCATAGTAACACCTGTTGAAGACGATGCAAACCATACGTTCTATACCGTTAAACCCAAAGAAGGCTTCTACAGAATGAATGTGCTTTTTGGCGTCACTGAAGAAGAACTCAAAACACTCAACCCACACATTGTTGATGGTCTGAAAGAAGGTATGGTAATTAAAGTTCCAAAAACCACAACCGCTGAAACATTTCCAGAAGAAGTAACAACCGCAGGAAAAAACGTAAATCTTGAAAGGAGACTGTCTAATTTCAAAACTAAAAACCTGGTGGTTTTTCTGCCGTTTGAACTACAAAAAATTCAAAAAGATTCCCTCAAACTTAACGAACAACAACTCAAAAACAATTCAACAATGCGCCTGGCGCTGGACTTTTATACGGGAATGCTGATAGCAGCCGATTTTGCAAAACAAAAAGGCATCTCGGTAAAAATGCACGTATTTGACTCCCGTGAAACAGAAGCAGGTGTGCTTTCTCTTTTCCGCTCAAAGAATATTGATGATGTAGACCTGGTAA
>NZ_CAXBAN010000015.1:0-13792 GCF_963973675.1 uncultured Planktosalinus sp.
GAGATTCCCGCCTTCGCGGGAATGTTTTAGGCCGCGTAGTTCAACTGAATAGAATATCAGATTTCGGCTCTGAGGGTTGGGGGTTTGAATCCCTCCGCGGTCACTACAAGCAGAAAGTCCGCTCTGGTAAGAGCGGATTTTTTTGTTTTATGAAGCGATGGAAAGCCAAAGCTTTCCAATCTTGCAGTAATATTAAAAAACCGACGGCGATTAACGGCGGACTTTCTATTTGCAAAGGGGAGCGTCAAGGGAACACCGTAGGTAATCCCTTTTTTACTATAAATATTAATTAAAACGCCAAGTTTACTGAGTTTTTTTGTTTGCAACATTTTCAAAGCAGAGTTTTGAAGAATCACAAAAGGTAATTCATGTACTAATCATGTTTAAGCTGAATTACTTAATAGCTACTAACGCTCTTTTTCATAGAACTATTTTTTGTAATTTTATTGTAAGCTATACAAAAAAGTATTTTCTTCGTAAAAAAAATATTAATGGATAAAATTTTAGGCATAGGGTCAAGAATTAACCATTCTTCTTACGGAAAAGGAGTAGTGACAAACGTCACCTCAAAAATGTATTGGGTCACCTTTTTGGAAAATGGTTTGGAAACCATTCCGGTCAACGATGATTTTGAAGTCATAGAAGCAGTGGAAGACGAAGTAGACACCGTAAGTTTTTCTGAAGTGGAAGAATCACTCAGAGACATCCTGAAACGATGGAGCGACATCACTGAAGTGGTTCCCATAGCCGATAAATGGCGCAGCGGTACAATGATTCTTCAGCCTAAAGATAAAACCCTTTCTTCAAAAGAAGTACCCATCGATACCTTTTTTAATAAAATAGTGATGTTACGGGACCGCCTGCGTGTAATGGAGCAAAAAATAAACGCTTCCAAAGACCTCGATGCTGATCTTAAAATTGATTTGCAACAATACATCACACGTTGCTACGGAAGCTTAACCACTTTCAATATTTTGTTTAAAAACAGTTCGCAAAACTTTGTGGGAGACTCCTCTAAAAGAGATTAGCGCCCTTTTCATTTTCTGCTATTTCAGGACGGGTCGGACGGGTCATCCTAAGGAGATACTTAATAGATACTTAATAGATGGTGTATGGATAGTGTATGGAAACTATATGAACGCCCATGTTTTTAAGTTTCCAAAATAAAAGAATACGATTTTCTTCTGGCTAGCGTTAATGAATGAAACTCCGGCAATGGATTCCTTTTCTTTTATGTTACAGTTTCTTGCCCCTGAAGACAACCAGAACTGGCTTGCGCCTTATGCTTATGGTATTGTCTTTCTAGGCATATTTTTGTTTCTCTTCAGGGTTTTTGAGCATCATTACACCCTTTACTTTGATAAGCCTTTACTTAGGCATTATTTTGTTTACAGAAAATTAAACACCACCCAAAAAAGTGTTTTACGCTCAGAATTTTCATTTTACAATAAATTATCCAAAAAACATAAACGCCAATTTGAACATCGTGTAGCGACCTTTATTAAAACCAAACATTTCATTGGAAGAGATGGCTTTCATGTTGATGATATCCAAAAAGTATTAATTTCTGCAGTGGGTTGTATGCTAAGTTTTGGAAGGAAAAATTACAACTATGGACTAATAGAATCTGTTCTAGTCTATCCGGGAGAATTTTATAGCAAGGCAAACGATGCCTATCACAAAGGTGAATTCAATCCAAAACACAAAGTACTGGCCCTTTCGTGGGAAGATTTTGAAAAAGGATATGAAATCACAAATGATAATCTGAATCTGGGCATTCACGAGTTTATGCACGCCATGCAACTGGAAGCAATGACGGGTAAAGATCCTGATTCTGCACGATTTATGAAACATTTTAAAAACATCCTGAAACGCTTAACAAACCAGGAGTTGAAGGATAAGCTTGATAACACACGGTTTTTCAGGGCTTATGCGTTTACAAACCAATATGAATTTATGGCTGTGTTGGCAGAGTATTTTTTTGAATCACCCACAGATCTCAAACAGCATTTTCCAGAACTTTATAAATTCAAAAAGAAAATGCTGAATTTCAATTTTGCAGATTATTGATTTTTATTCAAGTACCTGTGTAGGATAAAACGAAAAATAAACCCAACAATTAAAAGTATTAATCCTGAGATAATGATATTCCACTCAAGTGAAACAGCCATTGATAAAACAGCCTATAAGCCCTAAAATAGGTGTCCATTGAGGGTATAAACGCTTAGATTTGTCTTGTTTGAACGCCGCAATATTGGTAATACTGTAATAAAACAAAATAGTAAAAGCTGCTGAAGCAAGGACAAAAGTAAAGGTTCCGAAAAAGGTTAGTAAACCAATAACAATTGAGTTAAACAAGTTGGCTACTAAGGGAACTTTATTTTTTTTCGCTAATTTTTTGAAAAATGGGAAAGAAATCAGTGTTGCGGCCCATAGCAAAAAGCATCCGGCTGATGCCTAGAATCTGACTGAACAAAACCCCCAACATAGCTGTGTAGGCACCCAATGCAATGATGGTCTCAAATAAAGGAGATTGCAGTTCAGCAGCAACCAATTGTAATTGCGCCTTTCTTTTTGCCATAGCCTCAAAACCTATGACACCTATTCCAGTTATTGAAACCAGCCCGTAAAGTATCCCTGTAGTAACAATAGTAATAATGATTGTTTTTGGGGTCTTTAACTTCTTCAGATAGGGTAGCTATGCGTGCGTAGCCTGTAAAGGCAAAAACAAGAGGGCTCAATAAACGGTTGCCTTAGTCATAAGTTCCGCCGGCATATGGAAATTGTGCAGCAAGCTGAGCAAAACTTAAGGCGTTGCAAGTAGCAATACTCCCTGCGATAAAAAGACCAATTAAAAACACCGGGCTGGAAATGTCGACCGCTACACCGGTGACCACAAAAACACCGGCACCAATGATAGCCCCCAAACCAACACCAACGACATCTGCCAATCCTAAATTGCGAACTAACTGCTTATAAGGATTTTTCATTTAATTGATTTTTTATACAACTTTATTAAACTGCTTTAGAGTTAAATGTTTTTTGAAACGATATGATTTACAATTTGCTTGGCGTGTATCACAGAATTTTCAATAAACCACAAATGCGTATCCATCCCACCACAAATCACGCCGGCTAGGTAAAGTCCGGGGAGATTGGTTTCCATCGTCTGTTCATTGTAGGTTGGGTAGTATTTGCCGTCTTTTGAGAGCTTAACACCCAGTTTTTCCAAAAACTCAAAATTGGGGCGGTAACCGGTCAGAGCAATGACATAATTGTTGGGCAGGGTCACCTTGCCTTTTTGGGTGCTGATAGTAACTTCATTTTCTTTAATTTCTTCCAGTTCAGATTCAAAATAGGCCTTGATGCTACCTTCTGCAATGCGGTTTTCTATATCAGGTTTCACCCAGTATTTCACACGGTCACCAATGCCTTTCCCGCGCACAACCATAGTTACCTCACCGCCTTTTCGCCAGATTTCCAGGGCGGCATCCACTGCAGAATTGCTTGCTCCCACCACAATCACTTTTTGCATGGTGTAGAAATGGGCTTCTTTGTAGTAGTGGCTTACTTTGGGCAAGTTTTCTCCGGAAACGTTCAATAGTTTTGGGATGTCATAAAAACCGGTAGCAACAATCAGGTGGGTTGCTTTATAAGTTGTTTTCTCAGATAGTATTGTAAAAACACCCTCATTTTTTTCAACTGAAAGCACTTTTTCAAATAACCGGATATGAAGGTTGTTGCCGGTGGCAACACGTCGATAGTACTCCAACGCTTCAATGCGTTTGGGTTTGGGGTTGACACTCATAAAGGGGATGTCATCAATCTCCAACTTTTCGGAAGTGGAGAAGAAGGTCATATCCAATGGGTAGTTGTAAAGCGAGTTAACCAGGGTGCCTTTTTCCAACACCACATAGCTGAGGTTTGCTTTTTTACATTCCAGCGCGCAGGCAATGCCAATGGGACCGGCGCCGATAATGAGGACGTCATAATACCTGACATTACCCATTCACTTGACTGTTTAGGGATTTTATGGTGTTTAAAGGATTCTCAGAACGAAACACAAAACTCCCAGCCACCAGTACATCTGCGCCAGCTTCAACTAATTTTGAAGCATTTTCATCGGTAACACCACCGTCTATTTCAATTTTGGTTGAAGCACCGTTTCTCTTAATAATTTCCTTGAGTTGCTTTACTTTTTTGTAAGTGTTTTTAATAAAAATTTGCCCGCCAAATCCGGGGTTGACACTCATTAAGCAAACCAGGTCAATGTCGTTGATGGTGTCTTCCAGCAACGAAACATTGGTGTGCGGGTTTAGTGCCACACCTGCTTGCATGCCTTCGGCTTTGATGGCTTGCAGCGTTCTATGAAGATGGTTGCAAGCTTCGTAATGCACGGTCAAGATGTTTGCACCTAAATCTGCAAATGTCTTGATGTAACGGTCGGGATCCACTATCATCAAGTGTACATCAATGGTTTTTTTAGCGTGTTTGGTGATGGCTTGCAGAACAGGCATGCCAAAAGAAATGTTGGGGACAAATACCCCGTCCATAATATCGATATGAAACCAGTGTGCTTCGCTTTGGTTGATTAGTTCGATGTCGCGTTGCAGGTTGGCAAAATCGGCGGCGAGGATGGAGGGGGCTATTTTGATGCTCATGTTAAGATTGTTTTTACAAAGATATTAAAGTTATGTAGAAGAGTACTTGTTGTTGTCTATTATAAGACATATTAGCCAAAACTAAATATGTTATGAGCATCTATCTGCACCTTCTGCGCTATCTGCGGGAGAAAAATAATCGCTTAGTTGCCCGTTGTGCAGGAAAAGATTAACTTGACTTTGGATTGTGAGTGGAGAAGAATAATTAAAACTTTGGAATTTTTGATTTAAAAGATTTCTGCCTTTGCGGAAATAATAAAAAATCCCCGGTAATCAGCCGGGGATTCATTCATCAATCAAAAAACGAACAGTTAGTGATAACTGTTTGTTATCTTAATAGGGCAATAATAATACCAATAATAGTATTTGAATAAATTACCCTAAATAGGTTTTCATTATTTTACTTCTTGAAGTGTGTTTTAATCGTCTGATTGCTTTTTCTTTAATCTGACGCACACGCTCTCTGGTTAAATCAAAAGTTTCTCCAATTTCTTCAAGGGTCATAGGGTGCTGATCACCCAAACCAAAATACAAACGGATGACATCTGCTTCACGAGGAGTGAGAGTTTCCAAAGCACGTTCTATCTCGGTACGCAAAGACTCGTGTAATAAGTTTTTGTCAGGATTTGGTGATTCACCACTTCGTAAAACATCATATAGGTTTGAATCTTCACCTTCTACAAGAGGTGCATCCATAGAGACGTGACGGCCAGAGTTTTTCATTGACTCTTTTACGTCATTGATAGTCATATCCAATTCTTTTGCGATTTCTTCAGCTGAAGGTGGGCGCTCATGCGATTGCTCTAAAAAAGCAAATGTTTTATTGATTTTGTTGATGGAACCAATTTTATTTAAAGGCAAACGAACAATTCTTGACTGTTCTGCCAGTGCCTGAAGTATGGATTGACGAATCCACCAAACGGCATATGAAATGAATTTAAAACCACGTGTTTCATCAAAACGTTGTGCAGCTTTTATGAGACCTAAGTTTCCTTCATTGATTAAATCAGGAAGGGTTAATCCTTGGTTTTGGTATTGTTTTGCAACCGAAACAACAAATCGTAAATTGGCTTTGGTCAATTTCTCCAATGCGCGCTGGTCGCCTTTTTTAATTCTTTGTGCTAATTCAACTTCTTCGTCTGCGGTGATTAAGTCAACTTTTCCTATTTCTTGTAGATATTTGTCTAAGGATGCGGTTTCTCTGTTGGTAACCTGCTTGGTAATTTTGAGCTGTCTCATGTAACTTGTTTACAGTTTAAAAAGACTTGTCACAAAATACTTTGTTTACTTATTTAGATCGATCGGGTTCACTCTATATTACTACCGACTAAGAGTAAAACCCTTGCTTCTCCGGAAGCGTCTTTTCAGTAAATGCTATTTTGTAACAAGTCTTAAATAGTGATTTTATAATCTTCTTCTTATGGTTATACGTCAGAAGAAGAGAAAATGTTACAGGAAGTACGAAATAATTTCAAACTGTTAGAATATTTTATAGGTCAATCCGGTGAAAACCCCAATGACAAAAGGATTATCACCGTTTGACCTGCTGCTAATTTTTGTAAAGTTGTATTTTAAAGTAGGGTTTAGTTCTATCATAAAATAGTCAGAGATTGTATAATATGCTCCCACACCTATATTAAAACTTAATCTTGTTGCAATCAGGTTTTTTGAATTACCAATTTTAAGCCTTTTTTCTTGATCATTTTGAACATACAAATGATCTTTATTGAGTAAATAAGTGCTAAAACCACCAAGTGTGTGAACTCCTAATCGTTTATCAATAAGTTTATAGTGTAATAATAGCGGCATTTCAATATATTCAATTTGATGTAGTAAGTCAGTTTGATTCTCTCCATCCAGGAAGTTTGAAATCTCAGCACTTGTAGTTGTATTTCCGAAGGATCTATCAGTATAGCTTAAAATTCTAGTTATTTCAATTTCATCTGAAGACGGAACGTTTTGAGTCTCATAACTAAACGCTGATTTATTTGCTCCATAACTAACTGTAAATTTGTTTGAAAGCTCAAAACGAATCGCTAAACCATAAGAAAAATCAAGTGTACCTTCCCTATTGTATGTGTCAAGTCGTGAATCAATAATTGACCCTCTATTGAAAGAATTGAGGTAAGAAGTACCCCCTGTTAATGTAAGTGCCCATTTTTTTGATTCAATGTTATTAATTGTTTGCTCGTTACTATTAGTACTGTCTTTTTGAATGCGCTCTCTTTTTTGTTTAGTGACGTTTTTTGGAATGTTCATTTTGAGGTTCTTTGTCTTATTTAAAGTATCAGAAACTTGATCTTGAATTATAGTATCTGAAATATCCGTTTTAGATGTTGTTGTATTTTCAGTAAGTTCTTTCTTTGATGATTGAGTATATTCTTCATTTTTAAGTGTTACATTTTTTGTTTTAGAACTTTTATTCGTTTTAGTGTCTACTTTATTTTTAAACTGTTCAGAAAATATTTTTTGAGGAGACTTATTACTTTCCTGAGTCAATTTGTCTGTATTTATTTTTTCTAAATTTTCTTGATTGGAAATGTTTTCCTGATCAGTAGTATTCCCAACTTGTTTGGTAATATTTTGAGTTTCAGTCATCGAATTGGTTGGACTGAGTTTATTTTTTAAATCACTATTTGGGGAAGTATTTACAATGTTAGATGGATTGTAATTTGTATAATAGTAGGTAGAAAGTCCTATAGCAGCAATTATAAATAATAAAAAAAGCAGGGCTCTTCTTTTCCTTTTTCTCTTCTGAAGGCTTGTGTCAATTTTATCCCAAAGCGAATCTTTCGGTGATATTTCAACACTCTTAAATCGTTTTTTTATGAGCTTTCCTATGTCTTCTTTATTTCTCATTCTTGATTGGTTTATAATTTAAAACCAGCTTTTAAAATATATTTCTTCAGTAGTGCTTTTGCACGGTGTAAATTAGATTTTGATGTCCCTTCTGAAATGGATAACATTTTTGAAATTTCTTTATGGGAATATTCATCAAGTTGGTAGAGACTAAAAACAATCCTATATTGATCTGGCAATTTCTGTATTAACTTGAGTAGAGTTTCAAAAGGAATGTTTATTTTATCTTCTTCAATTGAGGTGTCTTCTAAAAGAGCTTCTTTTATTTCAGTTGATACGGTTGATTTCCCTTTTTTATATTTATCAATGGCTTTATTTATAGTGATTCGTTTTAACCAACCTTCAAAAGAGCCTTTGTTTTTAAATGATTTTATGGTATTAAAAATTGAAATGAAGGCGTCATGCAGATTGTCTTCAGCATCTTGATTATTCCGGCAATATTTTAAAGACACCAAATAAAGAACCGCTTTATATCGATTGTAGAGTTCTTTTTGTGCATTCCTGTCGTTTTTCTTACAGGCCTTTATTAATTCTTCTAAATTCAAATAGTTTAACTTTTACCTCTGCTTTCCTTTATTAAAAGCTGGTTTAAAATATATAATTTTTTAATGTTAAAAGGATCGAACAGGTCTTACCTTGTGTGAACTTAGTTTACTTGAAAATATTTTTCTCTCACCGATAATTGCGTTGTCACTAATATCAAAAACAAAGGTTCTAAGATAGAGGAGGGTGCAATCTTCTTGAGTATTTGGCCAACCTTCTGTAGAACTTGAATATACAGCAAATTCGTCTGAAAAATTTCCGATAAGATCGCGATGTTCGTAAACAAGTTCCAATTCATTTATAGAAGGTAAAAACCAATCGTCAAACCCATTCATATCTATTTCAAAACAAAGCTTTGCCGCAAAATGTTCGTCATCACAATAAGTTACAATTGCCAAGGTGTTTTGTTCGCCAAAACCTATTCCTTCATTCAGTGCCAGAGGTTCTTCATTTCCTGTACATCCCCATTCAGTCTCTTATCTTGTTGCAATGCAATCAATCCACTCTCCCCGGTTTCATCGAGGTAAAAAATAATACCTCCTTGGTGTTCATCTCCAATAGATAGATTTACTGCATCATCATCACTTGAACAAGAAATTGTGGTAAAAATAACAGCAAGTAATATAAATAAGATATTTTTCATTTTAGTTGAATGTATCGTTTATTAAAAAATTAATTACAAGGAATTGCTTCAATATTAAAAGAGCCAAAGCCTGTAGTTGTACCCGTTAGCATATCCAAAGATTTGAAATAAATAGTTTGTGGATTTTCAATGTTGTTATAAGATGTTGAGGATATTTGGTTACTACCGGTTTGTGCATCCTCCAAAGTTTCATAAAATGAAAATTCAAGGGGGTGATTGGCGCTATTTCCATAATTATACCCAAAACACAATACATATTGCTGTAGAGCGAAATTTGCCGTTCCTTCACTGCCTTCTATTTCACAAAGAGTATAATTTTCCTCAAAGCAAGGAAGCTCACAGTCTTTACCGATTGAAAGGGTTTGACCTTCTGCAGTAAGTGTCATGAGTTCATCTGAACTATAATCCAGTTCCCATTCAAAGTTAAAAGCCTCGGCTACAACACCTTCATCAATGAAATGCATATTTATGTATAACTGATCTTCTATAAAGTAAGTGGTCCAGGTTCCAAAATAAACATTTGTGGTATGGTAGAGGTTGAATGTACCGTCAGTATTATTTCTAAAATAGGCCCCTTCAAAGGAAGTGTTGCTGAAAGCAGTGATTACCCAGGCGCATTGTAATTCACAAAGGGTTTGGTTGCAATTACCAATAATTTCTTCTTTAAGACAATTCTCAATGGCTTCCTTTAGCTCACTGTTGGTATTGATTTCAATCCAATCACCACTGGTTGTTGTGCCGCTCATTGGGAAACTTAAACTAATGGACTCGTCTGCTTCGAGATTTTCCAAAAGAAATATGAATTCTTCGTTGTTGTTGACACCTTCAACCCGAAGGAATTCCTGGTTGCCATCAAAAACAAAGATGGGAAATGAATAGTTGAATTGAATACAAGATATGCCTTCATCAGACTCCGGTTCCACGACTCGTTTCATAAGGTGGTATAATTCTGAATCCACTAATATATAATCTGTTGTATAACCAATTTCATCAACAGGCTCATTTTCACATGCCAAAAAAGGGAGAATCAATAGTAAGACTATTAGCTTTCTATAATTTTTCATAATAAAACAATTAAACTTTCAAAAGACTTCTTTCCTTAATAGTCTTGACTTTTTAAAAAGGTTGCGTACAAATCAAAAAAAAACACCTCTAAAAATTTAGAGGTGCTTCTATAAGTAATTTGAGAGAAAGATTAGTCCCTTCTCGGTTTGCGATCTCTGTCATTTCTTCCTCTGGAATCTCTTCCACGGTCATTTCTATCGTTACGATCACGAGGAGGTCTTTCAGTATAGCCTTCAGGTTTTGGTAACAAGGCTTTGCGCGAAACTTTTTCCTTACGTGTTCTTGGGTCTACGCCAAAGTATTTCACTTCAAATTCGTCACCCATATTCACAACGTCTGAAACATTTTCGGTGCGTTCCCACGCCAATTCTGAAACGTGTAACAACACTTCATTTCCGGGAGCGTCAAGATATTCTACCACAGCACCAAAGTCAAGCATTTTAATCACTTTTACTTTATAAGTTCCACCTACTTCGGGCTTAAACATCAAGGAATCAATTTTTGCTAAAACAGCATCAATGCCTTCCTGGCTTGTTCCAAGAATTTCCACAATACCTTCTTCAGTAACCGGGTCTTCATTGATTACAATAGTCGTTTTTGTAGTTTTTTGTAATTCTTGAATTACTTTTCCACCGGGTCCTATCAATGCACCTATGAATTCATTAGGTATGATTCTAGTAATGATTTTTGGAGCGTGTGGTTTTACATCAGCATTAGGTGCAGGAATGGTTTCGATTAGTTTCTCCAAAATATGTAAACGACCATCACGAGCTTGTTTTAGAGCGTTCACTAAAATTTCGTAAGGCATTCCTTTTACTTTAATATCCATTTGGCAGGCAGTGATACCCTCTGCCGTTCCTGTTACTTTAAAGTCCATATCACCCAGGTGGTCTTCATCACCAAGAATATCTGAAAGAACTGCATAACGGTCACCATCAGAAATCAATCCCATAGCAATACCGGACACCGGTTTTTTCATTTGGATACCAGCATCCATCAATGCCATTGTCCCGGCGCAAACTGTTGCCATTGAAGATGAACCGTTTGATTCCAATACTTCAGAGACAATTCTTACAGTGTATGGACACTCATCAGGGATCATTCCTTTTAAAGCGCGTTGAGCCAAGTTTCCGTGACCAATTTCACGGCGAGAGGTTCCCCTGATTGGGTAAGCTTCACCGGTACAAAAAGGAGGGAAGTTATAGTGTAAGTAGAAGTTTTCTTCGCCTTGATGGGTGGGCATATCAATCATATTGGACTCTCTGGAAGTTCCTAAAGTTACTGTAGCTAACGCCTGAGTTTCCCCACGGGTAAAAATAGCAGAACCGTGAACAGAAGGTAGATAGTCAATCTCACACCATATAGGGCGTATGTCTGTTGTTTTTCTACCGTCTAGTCGTATACCTTCGGCAAGTGTTAATTCCCTTACCGCTTCTTTTTCAACTTTATTGAAGTAGGCTTTAATTAAACCTTGACTTTCTTCCAGCTCTTCCTCGGTAAACAAAGCCATCACTTCGTCCTTAACAGCTGAAAAAGCTTCACCACGTTCTCTTTTGCCGTGACCTCCTTTGGCGATGTCATATATTTTTTGGTAGGCTGCTTCACGTACTTTAGCTTCAATAGCCTCGTCGCTTTTTGCGGGTTCATATTCCCTAACCGGTTTTTTACCGAAGGCTTCAGCCAATCTGATTTGAGCTGCACATTGTACTTTAATGGCTTCGTGAGCAAATTTAATGGCCTCTGCCATTTCTTCTTCTGAAATTTCTTTCATTTCACCTTCCACCATCATCACAGAATCTGCAGAAGCACCAATAATCATATCGATATCAGACTCCAGCAACTGGCTGCGGCTTGGGTTCAATATAAACTCGCCATTGATTCTACCCACACGGGCTTCAGAAATGGCGCATTCAAAAGGGATGTCAGACAATTGAATGGCTGCAGAAGCGGCCAATCCGGCAAGTGCATCGGGCATGACTTCTTCGTCGTGAGACATCAATTGAATCATCACCTGAGTTTCGGTTTTGTAATCTGAAGGGAAAAGCGGACGTAAAACACGGTCAACAATTCGCATTGTTAATACTTCGCCATCACTGGGTCTCGCTTCTCTTTTGAAGAAACCGCCGGGATAACGACCTGCAGCGGCAAATTTTTCCCTGTAATCAACTGTCAATGGAAAGAAATCCATCGTACTTTCTTTGTAAGATGAAACTACGGTACAAAGTAACATAGTGTCTCCCATTTGCACAACAACAGACCCATGGGCTTGTTTTGCTAATTTTCCGGTTTCGATAGAAATTGTTCTACCATCACCAAGGTCTATAACCTCTTTGTAAACTTTTGGTATCATAATAAATTATAAATAAACAAACAATAGTGTTTGCTTGGTTAAACAATGGTCGTTGTGTTGTGTAGTAGTGTTGACCAATGAAAAACTAAAGGTGTAGCTTTTTCAGAAACTGCCTGTGGCAGGTATTATAAAAAAATGGGGCATAAAGCCCCATTTAATATTATTTTCTTAATCCTAATTCTTTTACGATAGCACGGTATCTGATGATATCTTTTTTCATAAGATAATCTAACAGAGATCTTCTTTTACCTACCAGTTTTACCAAAGAACGTTCTGTGTTGTAATCGTGAATGTTCTTTTTGAGGTGTTGTGATAAATGCTCAATGCGCGCAGTGAATAAAGCTATTTGCCCTTCAGCTGACCCGGTATCTGTTTTAGATTTACCGTGTTTTTCAAAAATTTTTGTTTTGTCTTCTTTAGTTGGATACATGCCAATATTATTTAAATGATTTTTATGTATTGATTTACCACTTTGGTAATCAGTCGGCAAAAGTAATGAAAATTATTTGTTTATATAAATATTTGGAAAGCAATTTTTTAAAATAAAAATTGAATTTTGGAGTTATAAGATTAACAAATCTAAACAAATAAACTTATGAACGTATCACTTTTTAAATCCAAGTTTTTAATTTTTTTATGCTTCAGTGTTTTGTTTTTTTCCTGTAGTAAAAACGATACTGACAATGAGACGCCGGAATTTTCACAGGAGAATACACAAAGAGCTGCAGAAGTTGATGAAGTATTTGAAGGCACACTTAATATTATGGAAACTGCTTATGCTGAAGAAGAAGAGGGTAGGACAAACAGTTTTTTCCCTCCTTGTGCTGTATTTACCATCTCACAACAAGGTGAAAATTTTGAACTTATTATTGATTTTGGAGAGGGTTGTACTTTACCAAACGGAGCTTTTGTCACCGGCAAGGTACTACTAACATATGGTCCTATACAAAATAACACGCGCATTATTGATTATTCATTTGACGAATATTCTTATAATGAGCACCCTGTTTCAGGAGGGGGTCAAATAGAGCGACTTTTTGAAAATCAAAATGGCAACCCTCAGTCCACTGTTAATGAAACCATAACTGTTGGCTTTCCTGATTCCAGCATTACTGCGACCCGTTCGGGGTTTCGCGTTGCGGAATGGGTAGAAGGAGTAGGTTCAGGAACCTGGCTTGATAATGTTTTCCATATCACGGGAAACTGGGACACGTTATTTTCAAATGGTTTTAACAGGATAGGAGAAGTAGTGGAAACCCTTGTTAAAAAAGCAAATTGCGCTATAGTGGTAAGCGGAAACATTGAAATCACTCAAGAAGGCCATTTTGCTTTACTAGATTATGGAGATGGTACCTGCGATAATATTGTTACGCTCATCCATAACGGGATAGAATATACCATCATAATTGGGTAAAACTTCCGTTATAATACTTACAAAAAAAGCTGTATGATACCATACAGCTTTTTTTGATTTGTGAATATCTTTTTGATTTAAGCAGATTTCCGGATGGGACGGTTTAAAATCAAATCCAGATAAAGGTTAATACTTTTCTTAAGATCCTTTCTGTGGGAGATAAAGTCAAGAAAACCGTGCTCAAGCAAAAATTCTGCTGTTTGGAAACCATCTGGAAGTTCTTTTCCAGTAGTATCTCTAACCACCCTGGGGCCTGC
>NZ_CAXBAN010000016.1:0-13758 GCF_963973675.1 uncultured Planktosalinus sp.
TGAAAATGCAGAAAAGAGAAGTACTCTTTAACGAAGAATTTGAAAAAAAAATTACAGCAGCAGTACCCGGCTCTGGTAGAGTTGACCTTTTCCATTGCTGTAAACAAGAAAATTATACAACAAAAAACCCTTTTAAATCCTGAAGACGAAGTCGCATTATTACCCCCATTTTCTGGTGGGTAAAATAGAAAAATGAATACAAAAAACAGATATCAGAGACAATTGCAATTAACCGGCTTTGGAAAGAAAGCTCAGGATAAACTGGCTGTTGCAAAAATTCTATTAATTGGCGCCGGCGGTTTGGGTTGTCCGGCTTTACAGTATTTGGCCGGTGCAGGAGTTGGCACTCTGGGAATTGTAGATTTTGATACCGTTTCCATTACCAATTTGCATCGGCAAACGCTTTTTACAACAGCAGATATTGGAAAATCCAAAGTGGAAGTCGCTGCTAAAAGACTTAAAGCGCTTAATCCGGAAATTAGTATAATGACCTACCCTACCCAACTTACCAATCAAAATGCGTTTGACATTATCAAAGACTATGATTTGGTGATCGATGGCAGCGATAATTTCAGCACCCGCTATTTGGTTAATGATGCCTGCGTGTTGCTCAATAAACCCCTGATTTATGGAGCAGTGATGCGCTTTGAAGGCCAGGTGGGTGTGTTCAATCTCGAAAATAACAATCTTAAAACCAACTACCGCGACTTGTTTCCCACGCCTCCAGATGCAGTATCTGCATCCTCTTGTAATGAGGTGGGTGTTTTAGGCGTTTTGCCTGGCATCATTGGCACCTGGCAGGCTTCAGAAGCTATCAAAATCATCACCGGAATTGGTACTCCTTTGGTAAATAAAATTTTAACTTTAAACCTGTTAAACAATAAAGTGTATGAATTTCAATTGACTAAAAATAATCAGCTTCAAAAAGATAGTCCAAAAGACAAAAATGATTTCTTAAGCTATAACTACGATTGGTTTTGCAACAAAAACCTTCAAAACATTATTACTGTGGAAGCCTTCGACAAACTTCGGAAGGAAGAAGATTGCAGCATCATAGATGTGCGTGAAACGGGTGATACACCAATAATATCTGAATTTGAAACACAAAAACTGCCTTTTAGTTGCTTTCGCGAAAGCATTTCTGATAAAAAATTGAATCAAACCGTTGTTCTCCTTTGTCAAAGTGGCCAACGTAGTTTAAAAGCTTTGGAACTTTTAAAAAAGCAACAACCGTCACTCAAAGTATTCAGCCTCGAGGGCGGAATAACCGAATGGAAAAAACACAATAAATCTAGACAGTATGAGCAATCACAAACCTAAAAAAGTATTTATGGAAGGCGCCATTCCTCCGGGATTTATCGGAGAATCTATAGCCAAGCACAGCAGCAAAAAAAATATTGGTGCTCACAGTATTTTTCTGGGGCAGGTTCGCAACGATGTTATTGATGGTAAATCAGTGACTGCAATCAACTACTCTGCGTATGAAGAAATGGCCAATGAAAAGTTTCACGAAATACGTGAAGCAGCCTTTGAAAAATATCCACTAAACTGTATGCATATCTATCACAGCCTTGGCACCGTTTCTTCAGGTGAAATTTGTTTGTTTGTCTTTACCTCATCCAAACA
Organism: uncultured Planktosalinus sp.; assembly: GCF_963973675.1. Lineage (NCBI taxonomy): Bacteria > Pseudomonadati > Bacteroidota > Flavobacteriia > Flavobacteriales > Flavobacteriaceae > Planktosalinus > uncultured Planktosalinus sp. The sequence continues at coordinate 1,627 of NZ_CAXBAN010000016.1, forward strand.
TCGCAAAGATGCCATAGCCGCTTGTGAATATCTTGTAGAACGCATCAAAGCCGAAGCACCCGTTTGGGGCAAGGAGGTTTTTGAAGATGAAAGCCATAGTTGGAAAGAAAACAATTGATTATTGATGATTTTTTGGAAAGTCCTATACTAATTATTCAATAGTCAATCATCAAAAGTCAATAGTCAATAATCAATATTCAATCCCAATGATCGATATTACATTTAAAATCAAATCACACCGCACCGCAATCGCACAAGCGACAGTAAAAGTAAGCAAACAGGAAACCATTGATGCTATCCACAATAAAACGGTGCCTAAAGGAGATGTACTTGAGGCAAGTCGAGTTGCCGGACTTTTTGGTATCAAAAAAACCAGCGAACTAATTCCCGATTGCCATCCCTTGCCAATAGAATTTGCTGCTGTAAGGCATCGCTTTGAAGGTCTGGAAATCATCATTGAAACTGAAGTACAAACCATTTACCGCACCGGTGTTGAAGTCGAGGCCATGCACGGTGCCTCGATTGTGGCACTTACCATTTATGATATGCTAAAACCCATCGATAAAGAAATAGAAATCAAAGACATCAAACTCATCAAGAAAAAAGGCGGCAAATCCCAATACAAAGATGAATTGAGCAGAACCATCAAAGCGGCTGTGATTGTCTGCTCTGATAGTATTTCAGCAGGAAAAAAACAAGATTTTGCCGGCAAGGCCATTATCAAAAAATTGGAAGAGATTGGTGGTGTTAGTATAGAAGACTATATGATTATTCCTGATGAAATAAAAGAGATACAAAGCAGCGTCCTAAATCATTACGATCAAAAAACAGACCTCATCATCCTAACAGGTGGCACGGGACTATCACCCCGTGATGTCACTCCTGAAGCCATCAAACCATTATTAGACCGGGAAATTCCCGGAATTGGCGAAGTAGCACGTGCTTATGGCCAGGAGCATATGCCCTATGCCATGTTGTCCAGAAGCCTTGGCGGACTCAAAGGAAATTCGCTTATTTTAGCTTTACCCGGTTCTACCCGTGGCGCTGCCGAAAGTATGGATGCATTGTTCCCCTACCTTATGCATATTTTTAAAATAATGGAACATTCGGCACACGATTGATCATTTTTATTGCTCTTTTTAAAATGCAATTCATTTTGCATTAGCAAAGAAAACCCGTTATTAATAAGTTATTGTTGTTACAAAACTTAGAAAGGGCAGTAAGTCACTACCGTTTAAAAATGCCATCTTGTCACCCCGTACCTCTTGGTACTTTTTTTGCCATAACCATTAAAACATTTACAAAACAGAACATATTATGGCAACAGGAAACATTAATGTATCGGTAGAGAATATCTTTCCGTTAATTAAAAAGTTTTTATACAGCGACCACGAAATTTTTCTTCGTGAGCTCATTTCAAACGCAACAGACGCAACTCTAAAACTCAAACACCTCACCTCAATTGGAGAAGCCAAAGTGGATTATGGCAACCCCCTCATTGAAGTGAAAATCAACAACGACAATAAAACCTTGCACATTACTGATCAGGGTGTCGGTATGACAGCTGAAGAAGTTGAAAAATACATCAACCAGATTGCTTTTTCAGGTGCTGAAGAATTCATCGAAAAATACAAAGATAAAAACGGAAAAGACGCCGGTATCATAGGTCATTTCGGACTCGGTTTTTACTCAGCTTTTATGGTAGCCAAAAAAGTGGAAATCATCACCAAATCCTATACAGATGCTCCAGCAGCACATTGGACATGTGACGGTTCACCTGAATTCACCCTTAATGAAGCTGACAAAAAAGAACACGGAACAGAAATCATCTTGCATATTGCAGAAGATAGCGAAGAGTTTTTAAGCGAAAACCGCATCAATGAATTGTTGGTGAAATACAATAAGTTTATGCCCATACCAATTAAATTTGGTACACGCACAGAAACCCTTCCTAAGCCCAAAGATGCCAAAGAAGATGACCCTGCTCCTACCAAAGAAGTAGACAACATCATCAACAACCCTGAGCCCGCTTGGACCAAAATGCCAGTCGACCTCAAAGATGAAGACTACAAAAACTTCTACCGCGAACTCTACCCGATGCAGTTTGAAGAGCCACTCTTTCACATCCACTTAAATGTGGACTACCCGTTTAACCTGACCGGAATTTTATACTTCCCTAAGTTAAACCACGAAATGGTTGCTCAAAAAGACCGCATTCAGCTATACCAAAATCAGGTATTTGTAACTGACAATGTCGAAGGCATTGTACCCGACTTCTTGACAATGTTACGCGGTGTGATTGACTCTCCTGATATTCCTTTGAATGTTTCTCGAAGCTACCTGCAAGCAGATGGAGCTGTTAAGAAAATCTCCAGCTACATCTCCCGTAAAGTAGCCGACAAACTCAACGCACTTTTCAATGACAACAGGGAAGACTTTGAAAAAAAATGGGACGACATCAAAATTGTGATTGAATACGGAATGCTTTCAGAGGAGAAATTCTTTGAAAAAGCACAAAAATTTACTTTGTACCCAACGGTAGATGGAACGTATTTCACCTATGACGAACTGGTTGAAAAAATTAAAGACAACCAGACTGACAAAGATGATAAACTGGTGATTCTATATGCTAAAGATAAAGAAGAGCAACATGCATACATCACTACAGCCAAAGAAAAAGGCTATGAAGTTATACTTCTTGACTCTCCCATCGTGCCCCACCTCATACAAAAACTGGAATCTGAAAAAGAAAATGTAAGCTTTGTACGAGTGGATGGCGATCATATTGACAACCTCATTAAAAAAGAAGATGCGGTCATCTCAAAATTAAACGATGAAGAAAAAGAAACGCTGAAATCAACCCTTGAAAAAATCGTTCCTAAAGAAAAATTTACCGTTCAAATGGAGGCAATGGATAGTAATGCCAACCCGTTTGTAATTACCCAGCCTGAGTTTATGCGCCGAATGAAAGAAATGAGCCAAACAGGCGGTGGCGGTATGTTTGGAATGGGTAATATGCCCGAAATGTACAATCTCGTAGTCAATACCAACCACGAACTCGTTTCGGAAATACTCAATACTAAAACACAAAAGAAAAAAGAACGACTGGTCAACCAGGCATTGGATTTGGCAAGACTTTCCCAAAACCTCCTGAAAGGGGAAGAATTGACTGCCTTTATAAAACGTAGTTATGAAATGATTAAATAAATAAGTACAAAAAGAGAATAAAAGCTCCTGTTCAATTCAGGAGCTTTTTCTTTTACTAATTGTGCACAAACCCTTTGAACTTTGCATAAACCCAATACGCAATGACCACTTGCTCCTTTTTTGGCAAAGTACTTGATTAGATTGTACCATAAAACAAAAATACAGCACACTATGAAACCACTGGTCCTATTCACTATCAGCATTATTACCTTTCAGTCAGTACACTCCCAAACCATTCAAGACTCCAGTTACAGTACTACAGGCTATATTAAAGAAGATGGCCGCATACAGAATTCAAGTTATAGCACTGTGGGTTACATCAAAGAAGACGGTAGGATTCAAAACAGCAGCTATTCAACTATAGGGTACATTAAAGACGATGGCAGAATTCAAAACAACAGTTACTCTACAGTTGGCTACGTAAAAGATGATGGGCGCGTTCAAAACAGCAGCTATTCAACTATAGGATACATTAAAGAAGATGGCAGGGTGCAAAATAGCAGCTATAGCACTATTGGCTATGTCAAAGGAATAAAAAAAGAATGGGCGGCAGTGGTGTTTTTTTTTTTGAATTTGAATAAATAGTCACTTTTACCATTTACTTACTTCTTTTCATCTAAATTGCTTTAATTTGTAACAAGGATTGAATTAAAACCACAAATAGTTACCAAAAGTACCCTTAAGATTCCAACCGGTATCGATATCGGTGCCATAGAACCCAATCATTATGAAGAATATTTTTACAATTACAGGACTTTTATTTACCTGTATGCTAATCGCTCAAAGCGATAAAGAACTGGCAGAAACCCTCATTTTAAAAGAAAAAATCGAGAGCCACCTCTATTTTCTCGCAGGCGACGAACTTTTGGGGCGCGAAACCGGAACTCAGGAAGAACTCATTGCCGCACAATACCTCGCCACACAGTTACACAGCTATGGCGTGCAACAAATTGACGGGGCAGACGGTTACTTTCAGCACGTACCTATGATAAAAACCATTCCGCCTTCTGAAACTATGCTCAAGGTGAATGACGAACAAATCGGGAAATTTGTTGCTGTAAATGGAGGTAATATTAACTTTAACGGAACTGCAGTCTATCTAAACTATGGTCTAAAAGAGGATTATAAAGACAAAAATGTTAAAGATAAAGTAGTGTACCTAAAGGGCGGAAGTGAAACAGCCCAATCACCACAGCAACAGTTCCAATTAATGGAAGAAAAAAGAACATTGGCAAAAAAAATGGGAGCCAAAGCAGTAGTCGAGTTTCTTGCCATCAACCCAATGATCTGGAACTACATTGACCACACCTTCAACGAAACCATTATTGCATTAAAATCAGACGATGATGAAGACGACAATTTTAACTATTTAATAGCACTCGATAACGGAGGGAAAACAGCTGAAAAACTTAGTTCGAAAACAAACCATCTGGCTGAAATAAAAATCAGCGGAAGTAAAAAAGAAGCGTTCAATGCACGAAATGTAGTGGCTATGGTAGAAGGTACAGATCCTAAACTCAAAGAAGAGTTTATTATTTACTCTGGGCACTACGACCACGTTGGGGTTGGAAAACCTGATGCTGCCGGCGATTCAATATATAACGGGGCACGTGACAATGTAGTAGGAATCACAACCGTTTTGAGTATGGCAGAAAACCTTGCAAAATACCCCACTAAACGCAGTGCACTCTTTATTCTATTTACAGGGGAAGAAAAAGGACTTCTGGGAAGCAGCTACTATGTAGACAACCCCTTAATTCCACACAACAAAACTGTGTTTTGCTTCAATAGTGACAATGCCGGCTACAACGACACTTCAAAAGTAACCATCATCGGGCTCGGAAGAACATCTGCAGAACAGGATATCAAAGTGGCAGCCTCTGCTTTCGGTCTTGAAGCCATCGATGACCCGGCACCCGAACAAAATCTTTTTGACAGAAGTGACAATGTGCATTTTGCCACTATAGGAATACCCTCTCCTACGTTTTCAATGGGCTTTACCTCTTTTTCAGGAAAACTCACAGAAACCTACCATCAACCAAGTGATAACCCTGATACGATTGATTATAACTACCTAGTTCAGTTTTTCAAATCCTATGTCCTCGCCGGAAGACTTATCGCCAACAACCCCAATACACCCTTCTGGATTGCAGGTGATAAATATGAAAACGCCGGAAAAGAACTATACAAAAAATAAACCTGAAACCTTGAACCTGAAATCCTGAGAACCAATGACCAACAACGATATTCTAAAAAAACTTCGCGTAGCATTAAAACTTACAAACGACGACATCGTCGACATCATGAAACTGGTGGATTTTCAGGTTTCTAAATCTGAACTGGGTGCATTGTTTAGAAAAGAAGACCACCCAAAATATATGGAATGTGGCGATCAGTTTTTGAGAAACTTTTTGAATGGCTTAATAATTTACAAAAGAGGTCCAAGACCTGAAAAAGAAGCCCTTAAAAAACCAACTAAAAAGCCCTACTCCTCGAAAGGAAAAGGGCCTTACACTAACTAACAAATTGGGAATAAAAAAAGGGAAATCTAGTTTTTAGCAAAAGTTAATAAATCAATACTGCCATCGCCACCACTCACGTGACGTAATTCCAGCAAGGTGGAAGTCGAAGTTTCAATACGCCAGTCTTCACTTATTTCTTCAAATGGTCCATTGGAATCTGAAAAATTCAAAATTAGTTTAGGAGAACTGTCATCAGTTCCGGTAATCCAGGTACCGTTTTTGTTTGTTGAATCATTAGAAGCAATTAAGGTTCCATTGGTGTTGAATGTAAATTCAAAGTTGTTGAAATAATACGTTTGATCTGTGCCGTCTTCCACAAAGTCAATAATGTTCCATTTTCCGTCAATAACAGTATTGTCTACTTGAGCAATACTACCGCCATCATCATCAAATCCATCATCGTCATTTCCATCATCATCCAGCGAACAGGTTGTAGACATTAGACTCATTGAAAATACCGTTAAAAATGCAAGAAAAAAATTGGTTCTCATAAATGTTATTTTAAAAGGTTAAGGTTTATTTATTTATAATTTTTCGAATATTAAAATGTCCCCATCTTCGTCATCATCTTCCCTCAATTCTATTTGGGTGCTGCTAAAACTTGTTACTTTCCAGTCTTCATCTAATTCATCAAGTGGATAAGCATCAAAAAAGTTCAATACTAATTTTAAATTTGAATCACTTTCAGAAACAAACCAGGAGCCATTTAAAGTCACGCTATTGTTGGAAGCGGCCACTTGACCGTTTTCTGAGAAATTAAATGTAAACGAATTAAAATCTGAAGTTTCGTCCTCATCTCCATCTTCCAGGTAAAGTGAAACAAACCAGTTTCCATCAGTCAAAACATCTCGCAATTGCTGTGCTTCTACACTGCCTCCGCCGTCTGTAGGCGTTCTTGAAAACGTGAGGTAATCAGTAGTACCATCTCCCCCAATTACATCAAACAATCGAATGAGCTCATTGGTAAATTCTATCACTTTCCAGTCTTCCTCTAGCTCATCAAACGGATCATCATCACCAAAATCTAGATTGAGTTTTAGTTGTCCGTCACTTGAAGTGGTCACAGACCAGCTTCCCGCTATACTAGTACTTCCGTCACTCGCTGTAGCTTCACCACCGGGGTTAAAGAAAAATTCAAAACCTGCATACTCATAGGTTTCATCCTCATCATCAAAAAAGTAAGAAACAAACCAGCTGTCAGTGGTTAAAACCGTTTCTAAATCTAAAGGAGCAGGCGGGTCGTCATTAGGTTCAACACAGTTTTCAATCAACCCTTGCAACTGGGTGTTACTGCTAACTGTGGTTTGACTGCCGTCACCAAGTATCACTTCAATGGGAAAATCAATCGCGATATATACCCCGGTATCAAGTCCGTTTATGAATTGAAATAATTCAGCATTGGAATTAATCACAACAGTTCCCGTTTGTTCATTGTTGGCATTGTAAGTAAAAAAAGTAACCGGATAAACAAGCTCGATACAATTAATAGCCTCGTCAATTGTTTGACAAAGGGCTCCCAATTCATTTAATTCCTGCTGGCTGTTAACCTCTAGTATTGAAAAATCTTCAAAAATGACTGTGACAGGAAAAACAATGGTGATGCTAGCCGTTGTTGAAGCAAGATTATTTAAATCTCCCTCATTGGCAATGGTAATGGTTTGTCCATTTACTATAACTTGATAAGGATACTGAATAGAAGAACAGGAAGTCCCGTCAATAAAATCATCAATACTTCCGCTGTTTTGTGAAGTATTAATCAAAAGCTTGGCAAGTTCAGATTCTGCCGTAATAGCATCTGATGGGGTTTCATCGACAAACTCTATTTCCTCTTTCTGACAGGAAACAAGAAATAAGCCCGCAAATAACAAAAATAGTGTTGGTTTTAAATAGTGTTTCATTGAGTTTGATGTTTCTCTAAAAGTAAAACATTCAAGTTAAAAAAAACCCTACCCTTTATTTTTAAAATCTTTTAAATACATTTACACTAGTTTTAAAGAAATATTATGAGTGATCAGGAAACTGTTTGTAAAGAAACTGTTTATAATAAGTTGTTTCAAAACCTGTCACCGGCCATCTACAACTTTATTTATTTCAAGTGTGGTGATGTTGCCCGGGCAGAAGATTTGGTGCAGGAAGCCTTTATTAAGCTCTGGGAAAACTGCTCTAAAGTACCTCAAATCAAAGCAAAATCTTTTTTATATACCGTGTGCAACAATGCTTTTCTCAATGAAGTAGCACATAAAAAAGTAGTGCTTAAATATGCTGAAAAAACCACCCCTTCCATCAATGAACAATCGCCTCAATTTGTTCTTGAAGAAAAAGAATTTGAAAAAAAACTCCAAAATGCCTTGGCAAACCTCACTGAAGCACAACGCACTGCTTTTTTATTGAACCGTATTGAAGGAAAAAAATACCGCGAAATCGCAGAAATACTCGACATCTCAGTAAAAGCCGTCGAAAAAAGAATGAGCCAGGCACTGGAATCTTTAAGAACTGAATTAAATACTAAAAATATATAACCAATAAGGTAGGGTAAAAACAAAAACAACTGTTTTACATCAAGAGAATCAAACCCAATGAATGAAGAACTTTTACATAAGTATTTAAATAACGAAATTTCAGAAGAAGAACTTAAAACGCTTCAGGAATCTGAAACAGGTCGCGAGTTTCTTAAAATTGCTGAAAAAACAGCACATTTTAACACACCCGGATTTGACAAAGAAAAGCTCTGGGAAAACCTGTCAAATAAAACCGTAAGTAAACCCAAAGTGATTTCTTTATTTAAGTATAAATCACTATTGAAATATGCTGCAATGCTGGCATTGATCCTTACAGGCTACTTCTATGTAACCAGTCTTGATGCAAGTGTTACATCAGGCCTCGCCGAAAAAAGAACCACTACACTTCCCGATAATTCTGAAGTAGTTCTCAATGCTGAATCAAAAATCGTCTACAATAAAAAATCCTGGAATAAAAAACGTACGCTTTCCCTGCAAGGTGAAGCCTATTTCAAAGTAGCAAAAGGTAAAAAGTTTGATGTGGAAACCAATTTGGGTACAGTAAGCGTTCTCGGCACACAATTCAATGTGCAAAGCAGAGACAATCGGTTTATGATAACCTGCTACGAAGGCTTGGTGGAAGTCACATTCAATAACCAAAGCCTGCAACTACCCGCCGGTAATAAAGTCATTATAGAAAACGGGGAAATTACAGCACAAAACCAAATATCAATCAACAACCCTAGCTGGATACTCGATGAAAGTACGTTTGATAACACAGAGTTTAAATTGGTGATCAATGAACTTAAAAGACAATATGCAATCCAAGTAAATCTGGAAAGTGTAAATAACAGCCAGCGATTTACAGGAGCTTTTACTCATACAAATCTGGAAGACGCACTAAAAACAATCACACAGCCATTACAACTCACCTATACCATTGGTGAGAATAATTTGGTGACAATTTATGGGGAACAATAAGGGGCAACACACTTTATTAAAAATTGTATTGATACTCCTTAGCTGGAGCCTTCCCCTTACTGCCCAAACCGATGATAAAAAACCCCTTACCGAAATCCTCAATACAATTGAAGAAAACTTCGATGTACGCTTCTCCTATGCACAAAACGACGTCGACACAATCACACTGCCACCGCCCGATATCAGTTTAAACCTAAACCAGCAACTGGAATATTTAAATCAAAACACATCCCTTTCCTTTCAAAAAATTGACGGGCGCTACATAACAATAAGCCCTGCAACTGTTGAGGAAATCAACCTTTGCGGAATTATAATTGATGCGCAATCAAAACAACCCTTACTGGGTGCAACTATAGAAGTGGTAAATACAACAAGGGCTGCCGTTAGTGATAGAAACGGAAGTTTTAATTTGGAAAACATTCCTCAAAACTTCCAACTTACCATCAGATACCTGGGTTTTGAAACCAAACAAGTACCGGTGAGTACTTTCCTTGAGCAAACGGAATGCATCCAAATCCAACTAAAACCAACAACCGATGAACTGCAGGAAGTGGTGTTGCAAGACATTTTTACTAAAGGAATCACCAAAACCGCTGAGAGCACATTCAAAATCAATGTGGAAAACTTCGGTAGCCTGCCCGGACTCACAGAACCTGATATTCTACAAATGATTCAGGCACTTCCGGGCATCATTAGTATCGATGAAACTGTTTCAAACATTAGCATCAGAGGAGGAACAAACGATGAAAACCTAATCCTGTGGGATGATATAAAAATGTATCAAAACGGACATTTTTTCGGACTCATTTCAGGCTTCAACCCCTACCTTACCAAAGAAGTTTCAGTTTCAAAAAACGGAACCCACGCACGCTATGGCGAAAGCGTTTCAGGTGTGGTCGCAATGCATTCTGACGATGACTTTACCGAATCTCATTTGTTAGGCATCCAACTCAACATGATTAACTTTGGTACATTCGCAAAAATTAAAGTCAATAAAAAATTGGCCATTCACGTCTCCGGACGACGCACTTTTACAGATATCTTTGAAAGCCCCGCCTACAAACAACTTTTTGATAAAGTATTTCAAGACACCGAAATAACAAACCTTCAAAACCTTGCAGGCACAGGCTCACTGAGCTCAGAAGAAGAATTTCTGTTTTATGATTTCAGTACCAAAGCAATCTACAGGGCTTCAGAAAAAGACCGCTTTCGGGTCAACTTTTTAACCATTAACAACGCACTTAACTTTACTGAAACCTTCACGACTGAAACGATTGAAAACTCAGAAACCAGCGAACTGGACCAAAACTCAATGGCAGGCGGACTTTCCTGGGAACGTGACTGGAACTCAAAACTCTCAACCACCGCACTTATCTACGGCACCTACTACTTGCTGGATGCATCAAATCTCGATATATTTTCAAATCAAAAGTTTATCCAGACCAACGAAGTCCTGGAAACCGGTACAAAAATAGACGCTTCACATTCCTTTAGCCGCTCATACACCCTCTCGGCCGGCTATCAGTTTACTGAAACTGGAATTACTAACAAACAGGAAGTGAACATACCATTGTTTCGCAATTATGTAAAAAATGGGTTACGCACTCACGCAATCTATCTGAGCAATGCATTGAACTGGCAGAATTCAGGCACTTATATAACAGCTGGTCTACGCTTAAGTTACATTTCAAAATTTGATGAAACCCTCATCGAACCACGCCTGAATATCCACCAAAAAATAGGGGGTGGTTTCGCTTTGGAAGGAGCCTATGAACAAAAAAGCCAAACAGTAACGCAACGCATCGACTTTCAAAGTGATTTCCTGGGAGTGGAAAAACGCCGCTGGGTACTGGCCAATAACAACGATGTTCCTATTAGCAAAAGCAAACAATATTCACTCAGCCTGCTCTACCAAAAAAACAATTGGCTCCTGCAACTGGAAGGATTTTCCAAAAAAGTAAACGGTATAACCTCAGCCAATCAGGCCTTTCAAAATCAATTGCAATTTGTGCGCACTTCCGGCAATTACAAAGCAGAAGGCCTGGAAGTCATTATCAATAAAAAAACAAAAAACTGGAGCTTTTGGACCAGTTATACTTATGCTGAAAACAACTATACCTTCAACCAACTCCAGCCCGAAACATTTCCACATAATTTTGATATCAGACACCAATGGACCCTAGCATCATCTTATAGCTTCAATCGCTTAAAAATAGCGGGAGGCATTAACTGGCACACCGGAAAACCGGTTTCACTACCACTCAGCCGAAATGCCATCGAAATAGTAAACGGTAACCCTACCATACAGTACGACACTCCAAACCAAGCCAGAAACGACGACTATTTCAGGGTAGACCTCTCAGCAGAATATGATTTTAAAGCAGGTGAAAAGACACAAATCAAAGTCAATGCTGCAGTCCTAAACCTCACCAACCGCAAAAATGTATTAAACACTTATTTCATACTGGAGGACAGTGAAACTTCAAACCCCGTCATCAATCAGGTAGAACAGATTTCATTAGGGCTAACCCCCAATATATCAGTGCAAATTCTGTTTTAAAAAAATAAAGCTCCCACTACACATCAATATCGGCAACTCATGTTTTTTAATACAGTAGAGTCATAGAGCTTAAGTCCCGGCTTCCTGAACCAACAAAACTTACATACGCTCAGGCACAGAAATACCAAGCAGTCTGAATGATGAAGCAATTACCTCCCCTACCTTACGTGACAATTGCACCCTGAATAAACGCTTGTCATTCTCAATTTCTGCCAATATAGGAACACTTTGATAAAATGAATTGTAAATTTTTACCAACTCATAGGTATAATTTGCAATCAGCGCCGGACTGAAATTTGATGCTGCCTGTTGGATCACTTCAGGATAAATAGATAATTGTTTGATGAGCTCCTTCTCCTTGGGG
>NZ_CAXBAN010000017.1:0-13586 GCF_963973675.1 uncultured Planktosalinus sp.
TGTTGGCTTTGAACCAGCTAAAAATCAGACAAATAATGAGCGCTTAGCTGTTTATTCAGATGCTGCTAAACAAGTGGGTGAAGGCACAAAGGATGGAGTTAAGGGTGTTGTTCAAGCAGGTGCAGATGGGACTAGTGAATTGGCCGAAGCAGTCTCTGAAGCATCAACAATTGTTACAGTCGGTTCAGGGGGAGCGTCAGCTTATATAACTTATCCTTTACAAAAAATTGCTGATGGCACTGCTGCTGGTGCTAAAGTTGTGAGTGCTTCGATAGATTATAGTGATGGTAATTCTGAACAAGGTGATTCAAAACTTATAGAAGCTGGCGGTGATGTTGTCATAGGAAAAGTTGGGAAAGATTTGGTGAAAAAGATTAAAAAGGAAGTTACTTTGGACAAAGTAGAAACTCAAGTCCATGAAACTATCATTAGCAAAGGCTTAGATTTGATTAAAAAAGGCACAGAACTTATAAAAGAAAGATTTTAATCTCATGGAAAGGATAAACGATTTTTTAAATGAAAATTCTTTTGAGTCTGGGATAATTTTAATAGGATTATCTTTAATTTTTTTAACATATATACTACATAAAAAGGAGTCCGCTAAAATGTCAGCCCATGGTCTTAACTCTTGGAAACAGTATGTAAGTTCTTGGGCAGTCATAATATTGCTAATCATTAAAGGGATTAGCCTTTTGTTGAAGTAAAATTAAAATTAAATTCACTTCGTGTTCAGAGTGCGTTAATAAGTTATTAAAGATAATGGAAAAAGTAAATAAATATGGAAGTTGGCTAAATCGATTATTAGCATACGTTATTGATATAATAATAATTACGATAGTTGTAATGCCATTAAATTATTTAAATATTACAGGTAAAAAAAGTTTCATTTTATATTTGTTAATCACCCTAATATCAATTTCCTACAAACCTTTGCTGGAGTTTTACTACAAAAAAACAATTGGTAAACATTTTTTAAAACTAACGGTGGTAAGTATAAATTTTAATTCAATTGGCATTGGTCAATCCTATTTGAGAAATGTTTTCTTCATACTCCCAAGTTTGTTATCAATACCATTTTATTATTTAGCTTTTAATGACCCTATTTTATTGGACGTGAATGACTTCAAGTATTTTGCGTCCTTGATGTCTTCTAAATATCCTTTGCAGGGTATAATTAGCAGTTTGACATTTTTATTTATAGTTGTTGACTTTTTGTTTTTATTGTTTGATGGAAAGAAAAAAAATAGAACCTTACACGATATTTTTGCTAAAACTGTAGTATTACAATCCTAAGGAAAGACTTAACATATTAATATCAAAAGCTACAACACGTTGTTTGAAAAAAATAATAAAGGGTGTATAGAGGGTTACTGTACAAGTTCGGCGGTAAAGAACTTCAAACAGAGTTCGGTGTTGAAATGTATGATTTTGGGGCGAGGAATTATGACCCTGCACTGGGTAGGTGGATGAATATCGACCCGCTAGCTGAGGAATATCCGGATTGGACGCCATACCGTTATGGATTTAATAACCCTGTGCGTTATACAGATCCTACAGGATTGATGGAATGGGATCCACAAGTAAATGAGGATGGTTCTACATCTTATATAGCAGAAGCTGGGGATAGTGCAGAAACATTCGCATCTCAGTATGGATTTGATCAAGAAACAGCAGAAACAATTACAGGAACCACTGGAAACACCGAAATAGCTGAAGGAACGGAAGTCTCAGGCGGAAAAGTTAAAGAAGTAACGGGAAGCGAGGCTTTAAAACTCGATTTAGACTCCCCTGAAGGGAAAAGTTCTCAAAGAAGATTTGACCATTTTATGTTTGCCGCAGACCACTCTAGATCTCAAGGAGCCTGGGCTTTTCTTTCAACGGATTATTTTAGTAATACCCAGTTCAAAGAAATGATGAGCGGTTGGGCTACTCTTACAACTGGTGATAGAAGTTTTCAAGTTTATTATGATATTCCAATGTATCGATCAGGCACGTTTGACGGTAGTAGTACTGGGGTAGGAATCTCTATGCTCCTTTTACTATAAGACAAAGGGGCGGTAGTTTATTTGGTCCAAGGCAGGAAAATGTGAGGGGAGAGATTTACCATCCAGGTACGGGAAACAGAATGGGTGATTACGATATCTCTGTTCACGGTTCTAACAGTAATGCTTTATATAAAAAAATGCATCAAGAAATCCCAACCTATAATTATCTTATTATCCCAAAAACTTTAAAAAATTAATTATGGACTTAAAAAAAACTTCTATTGGTCTTTTTATTTTTATTGCCTTTTCATCGTGCCAATCTCAAAATAATAACATTATAGAGGAAAAGTTAAAAAAGTGTGTTAATGAAGTAGTAAACGCAACCATTGTAGATTTAGAATCATATGACAAGAACCCATTTGATTTTTATGATTTCATATTGGATATTGAGCAAAAAATGTTGGATTCCAAAATGTTACAGGAGAATAATAAAAATAGTTATTTGAACGTGTTTAAGAATATACAATCTGAAACCATTGATTTTAATAAAGAATACACAAACATTATAGAAATGATAGAAGATAAAGGGTTTGATTTTAATTCATATCGTATCAATGATGGAGTCTTTAATCAATGTCCGCACAAAGTTTCAGTAGATACAAAAGAGAGGGAAGGCAAATTAATTTATAAACAAGGGGCAATATTGAACAAAATGATGGAGCAGGGCTACAACAATAAGACGTTACTATCAGATTTAATGGAAGTTACTAATGAAAAGGAATTCGGCCAAATCATTTATCGAGCACCTGTAATTTTGTTAGTAATGATAAATTTAGATAATAAATATAACCCTACTATAAAAGAACGTGAAGAGTTTAAAAAAGGAAAGACATTTTTAGGAAAAGACAAAGGATAAAATATCCCTTTTTATAGCGCCATAATGTTTTCCTGAAAGAAATCTTTGAACTTGTATTTTGTGGGCAATCTACAACATCCCCCGCCTTTGCAACCCTAAATGGGAAGTAATAATGGGTGAATGAGTTATCATACCAACAACCCAATATGCTACTTTGCAGAAACCAACTTTCGGGACAAGCGGGACCGATTTGGCATCCACCTGCTTGACCGCCTTTACCATACCTATATTCTAGGACGTACCGGGACAGGGAAGTCCAACCTGCTTGAAACCAAAATCTCACATACACGCAGGAAATAAAATGAGTAAGAATAAAGGCATATATTGTTAAAATTAATTATATTTAACCAATCCCCACCGAAATAGTATTGTCAATATTTCTAATTTCACAAGCATATCTTTAATTTAAATTGATACTTTACTAAAAGATAATGGAACCAAAAACAATTATTATTACTGGAATGTCGGGGATGAAAATAAAAGAATTATTAGAAAATTTCATTGCAAATTTTTCTGAATTTCACCGAAGCCATAAAGATAGAACTCCAATATTAATCAAATTTGATGAAATAATTGAAGCTACTTATTATGAAATGAAACCTGAAATTCATAAAAGTAGATTAGTTTGGCTAGATTATATACTTCAAGAATCTTATCCCGTTTTAGAAAGGCTTTGGAATTGTTCTTTTGATAAAGTTGAAAACATTATTAAAGACATCAGAAGTAAAGAACCTTCAAAAACAATTTTAATTAATTTACATGCTTGCTATTTTCATAATAAAACTCAAGAATATTTATCTTTAGTAAACTTAAAGAAGGTTTCTAAAATAAATCCTACTAAAATTATTACACTAATAGATGATATTTATGAGATTCATCACAGGCTTACAGAAGTTGGGGGTATTTACCGAGATGACAATAATGTCTCAAAATCATTATTAATCTTAAGGTTGTTACGCTTATTAGACTGGAGAGCTACAGAAACAACATTTTCTAGATATATAGCAATGCAGTTAGGTTTGAAAAATTATCTGTTTGCTACAAAACACTCTTATTTATCATTCTCAAATTTAATTTATGAAGATTATAAAAAGGTATACCTTTCTCATCCAATTACTGAAGTAAGAAGATTAGAAAAAAAGGGGGATTCTCAAGAGGTTGAAAAAATAATGTCTGAAATTAATGAAATTTCAGAAAAACTTAGTTACCAACATACTACATTTCTTCCTACAACGATTGATGAGTATAGAATTTATTTTAAAATTGCCGATGAAGGTGATTCCAAAATATATTTTGAAAAACTAACAGAAAGGTGGGATGCAAAAAAATACAAAGACCCAAAAGATATTTTATACAATAAAAGCGGTTTTAATGATGTTAATGCATTGTGGATTAAAAATATAGAAGATGTTTCTACGGATAACACTTCAATGAACACACTTCTTGAAGTATTATCAGATTTAATTAGTGATCAAGTAAGTATAAGAGATTATGCTTTAGTAGAACAAAGCGATATTTTAATTATTTATAGGCCGTTATTTAATGGGAATGCATCTGGTGGAGTTAAAGAAGAGTTTAGATATTTCAAAAAATTAAAAGTGGATACCAACCGGGATATTCTATGTTTTATCTATTGTCCCCAAATTGATATAGAGAAATACTATGCTCGCCAGTTAGTTAAATTAATTGAGGAAGAAATCCAGAGTAATAATTTACAATATTCCGGATCAGAATCTCTATTCTTAAGTAAAGAATGTGAAGAACTTTTTAATGCTAAAGAAGATTATTTGCTCACTTTGGATATCTTTGATAGAATTATGAATGAAAATGATATAAAAGTAAATGTAAAAAACACCAATACTCCATTAAGTGGAAATAAATCAAAGGAATTCAAAGAGAATTTTGTAAAAAATTATATTGAAGAATGTCATAAAGGAATTCACGAATATAAAAATGAAGCAACTATTTTTGAACAAAAACAGATTCCTATAGGGGATTTTATTAACAAAATAAATAGCTATTTACAACAAAAACAATTATAGTCATGGAAACAAAAAACTCATTATTGAGAGGCTCAAGTATTAGTAGCCAGGAAGCTAAAAAAGCACTTGAAGAAAATCATATTGAATTTTCACAAGTATTTTCGAATGATGATTACCAGACCCCAATCCTTTTCACTGATCATGGCATTTATCCTTATAAGGGATTATCTGAAATAAAGCAATATGCTGAAAGGAATAACCCAAAGAGGGAGGTTTTAATGTAATAATTTATCCTAAAGAGTGGAGAAAACCACTCTTTTTTATTTTATTAAAATAGTTTGATGACATTTGAAAATCAAGGTAAAAAATTTTATGGTTTTACAGATGGTGAAAGATTTTAGCCTGGTTTGTTATATGATAGGTACCAATCTCATTTAGAGTTTTTCTGTGAATTAAAAAATACTGTCCCTAAAAAAATATTACAAAAAACTGATTGACCTAGGTATTAACGGTGAGTGGCATGCTGATGCTGTAAACTCTCTTCAAAAATGTTTGCAAAAAAGTACAACTAATGATTTACCATTAACGATTTCAATATTGAAAAATCACTCTGATCATAAGATTAAAAACTTTTGGTACTTTTTATTTGATGGACCACATCCTTCGGAAACAATACCAATAGATATTGATAAAATAAGAAATTTGAATGATAAGATAACAGTTTTGGCTAAAGAAGCTTTCTAGGAAGTTCATAAAAACGCCGAACTTCACAAAAAATAAAAGCCTTCTCTTTTAATTCTCTGTGTTCAATATCCGCTTGGTAATGTATTATTAGAGATGTTAATACGTTATTTTGAATTATATAAATTATTGAAAAATTAAAAAAGTACATATAGAGTGTTACTGTTTAAATAAAACGGAAAGGAATTAGAGGAAGAACTTGGGAAAGATACCTACGCTTACGGATGGAGAGATTACGACCCAGCAATCGGAAGATTTAATAAAATAGACAGATTTGCTGAAAAGTATGAAAGCTTAACACCTTATCACTATGGGGCTAATAATCCAATGTATTTTATTGATGTGCAAGGTGATAGCTTGTGGATACAGCATAAAGGCAATAAAATATTGTATGAAAATGGAAATGTTTACAATAAAGACGGTACAGCTTATACAGGTAAAGGAGTTAAAGTGAAAAAAGATGGAACTACTAAATTAAAAGGGTTCTTAAAGACAGCAGTTAATGCCCTGGGAGAAATTTCAAAAGGAAGTGAAGGAGCAAATATGATTTCTGAGTTACAAGGTTCTGATAATAATTTTACAATTGTAGATAGTAAAAAAAGTGAGTTTAAATCATCTAATACCTACAAAGCTTTTGCTAATCAATGGGCAACTGACCCTAAACAAGCAGGAACATATGCAATGCTCCAAAAAGCAGGAATAGATTTTTCTGGTGGGTCGGGTGGTACAATTTATTGGAACACTTCTGGTTCTCCTTTAATAACATTAACAGGAGCGAACAAAAGCCGTATAACTAATTTAGCTCACGAAATGTTCCAAGGTCTTGATGCCAATAGAGGTTTATTAGATGATAGATTACATAATGGATTAAAAAGAAAAGAATGGCAGGCAACGTATAGGGAAAATGTCTTAAGAGTACAATTAGGTCTTCCAGCACGTTCACATTACAATTCAAGTCTAAACGCTGGAACAGGAGCAAGAGCTGGTTTACCGCCACGTATGTTAAGCCCTGCCCCAACCAACGCACCTATTCTGCCTTCTTGGTACAAAAAGTAATTAATAAGATGAAAAAGTATACAATAATTATAGCGTTGACTTTCTTAGTTGGTTGTAAGACAACAGAAAAAAGCATCCATTTTTCCACAAAAATAGTTGATGCAAAAACATCTTTACCAAAAGGTTTTGAAAAAGAGATTATTGAACACGGTAATGATATTGAGCATCGTTTTATTTACCCAGATTCATCAGTATTTTACATTACTGAAGAAAATGGAACTCCCACAATAAACTATAATAATATTGATAGCGATTCCACGTCTATACAAAAGAGCTTTTTGGCAACGATGGAAAATGATACTCTCACTTTGAGAGGAATAGATAAGTATGGGAAATATTGGAAAAATAAAAGGCTTAAGGCTGTTAGTATTGGTTATCTTAACGCTACAAAAAATCGGAAAATTGAGTTTGATAAATCTATATCAACATTAAGAATAAAAGTAGAAAGAAACTCAAAAGAGGAGCTGATACACGAAGCAACACATAGTAAAAATCAATAATAAGAAACCGCCCAAGTGGTGGTTTTTTATGCTTTTAGGATGCGATTAGATTAGATAAATTATCCTTTAACTTCTTTTTTGACTTCAATTTTGAACTTAGATAAGAATTAGAAATCAAACTGAAAAGAAATATTTGTTTTTTAAATATTACTTTTTATTTTCAAAATAGCCTCAATAGTCAGATAAAATAAAGAATGATAATCTAGGGAGAAGTATTGTAAGTACTAAGGTTAAAAGAGATAACATTTTCCTTGCTGACAAGGCAGGCGGAAATGCTCAATAAACAATTATTGATACAGTTTCGTTTTTTATTAGACGAAATCCAGTCTTTAATTGACTTCTTGATGATCGGTTTGATGTTTATCAGATTTGGGTTGTGATGTATCTCATTGGTATTATAAACTCCCGAAGCCGCACTCCCTAAATTTCGAGAGCATACTTTGGTTTTTAAATTGCTATCTACGTTATGTTTATACAAAAAGCGCTATTATTAGTATTCATTTTTTTAACTTTAAATTTAGATGGGCATAGTGCAACTTTTTATACCCTAAAGCGAAGTCACATTTTTCTTAAAGAACTCTTTAAACTTTGAGAAGTAAGCATTTTGTCAATCATCTTAAAGATATTGCTCTGTCTTCCTTGTCGAGCTCTGAAATCAAACCCAGTTGTTCCTGTGCCTGTTTAACTTCAATGATTACCTCTTTAGTATGTATTCATAAAACATATTTTACACATTTTTTTCCTACCATTACCCCACACAAAATTTCAATTATATTTTGAAGCTCTAATAGAATGTTTTCTATCTTTGCCTTTTAGACACTCAATAACATCTAATTTCCTGTGATTGTGAAAACCAACCTGCTCTTTTTTATCATTTTTTGTTTACTATCTTCTTGTGATTCTCTTAAACATACCACTCAAGTAAAAAAAACACTTCCTGAATTGGGTACCATTGGGGTTTATGAAACCTATTTACTGGGCACCAATTACCAGCCAAAAACTATACTCTCTATTTCTGAACCGGTAAAAGTACATCTGGAAAAAATAAAAATTGAACAACGGCAAGTTTTTATTAAAAAAGACTCCATTCAACAACCAAAACAAGACAGTACCCATGTGACACTAGAAATTCTTGATAAGTTGCGTGTCATTAACGAAATCAATACAAATCCAACCCTTTTAAGTTACCTCATGGAAACTAACCAAAACAGGTTAGTCTCTCAAGTGAGGATAACTTTCCCTGAGTCCATTTTAAGTCAACTTTTGGCAGCAGAAGAAATTTACTTGATTCAAAATAGGCAAAAAACCTTATCTTTAGAACTTCGGTCAGGAAATCGAAAAACCGGACAGGTTGAATTTTCTGAAGGAACCATTGTTAGTTTTCAAACATCAGAGTTTTGTTGGGGTCAAAATGAAAGGAGAAAAATTGTTGTGTTTGATGTGGTGCCAAAGGGATCCCAGTGCAGTGAAACTAGCTATAAATCTGTAAAAATAGTAAAAAAGAAAAACAAATTCAAGTTCTAGATGAAAAATACTAAGTTTATAAAAGCCCTACTTCCATTGCTGTTTATAGCGGCTTTAGCTTGTGAAGATGTCCTTTTTGAAGAAGACATCTCAAGCCATGAAGTTTTCTTATTAGCACCCTCAGATAATTCGGTTGTTTTGGATTCTCTTGTAAATTTTTCTTGGAATACCTTGCAAGGGGCTACTAAATATCAAATTCAAATTGCTATACCAAATTTTTCTTCACCTTCTCAAATAATTATTGATAGCACATTTATTGACACTCTAAATTCCAACACCCAAAGAGCATCTCTTATACTGCCAGATAATGAATATCAGTGGAGAGTGCGCGCTCAAAATAACAGTTCTCAAACTGCTTATACAATAAATTCTTTTTCTGTTGAGGCTAGAGTTTTTGATGAAGATATTTCAAATGAAACACTTACCTTGTTGTCCCCTTCAAATAATGCCACACTAGATATAAAAGAAATTACATTTAATTGGGAGAGTGTAAATTTTTCAGAAAATTATAAAATACAAATCGCAACACCAAACTTTGAAAACCCTTTACAAGTTGTTTTTGATTCCATAACAAGTGATACTAATGTTACTCATATTCTAGATAATGGGATTTATGAGTGGCGCGTGAAAGCAAAAAACTCTTCTTCAGAAACAGCCTATAGTTCGAGAAGTTTTGTTGTTGATGCACTTACTTTTAATGGAGATATCAGTCAAGAAACCGTAATTTTAGTAGCCCCACCAAATGGAACTGAACTGAACATCTCAGACATTAATTTTACCTGGGGAGCTATTGAATTTGCTGAAGACTATCAATTACAAATTGCAACCCCTAATTTTACCAATCCCGTTCAAGTAGTGGTTAATGAAATATTAGCAGAAACCACATCAACACAAACTTTAGAAGACGGCACCTATGAATGGCGTGTAAAAGCAAGGAACTCTTCATCTCAAACACCATATACCTCCGCTGGTTTTACAGTAGCAATTAGTAATGATGTAGATATTTCCAGCCAAACGGTACAGCTTATTGCTCCATCAAATGGAAGTATATTGGACTTTCAAGACATTAATTTTACGTGGCAAGGAGTAACAAATGCTGAAGAATATTTTATAGAAATTGCAACCCCTAATTTTACCAATCCCACACAATCATATCAAAATACAGTTTTCACAACCTCCTACATGCAAACATTGAATGAAGGAAGTTATGAATGGCGTGTTCAAGCAAGAAATGCAATATCACAAACACCCTTTAGTAATATCAATGCATTTACTGTTACTACCCAAGATAGTTTTCCAGACAGAGTTGTCTATATTCTTTCTCCACCTAATAATTTTATTTCCAATCAAGCAAGTTTAAACATTCAATGGCAAATGGTGCAAGATGCAGCGCTTTATAGAATACAGGTATTGAACGCAAACACAAATCAATTATTGGACGAGCAAACAACAACCCAAACCAACACTCCTTTTACTTTTCCAGAAGGGGAATTGCTATGGCAGGTGCGTGCAGAAACCAATAGTCAAAACACCCAATACACAACTCAATCTATTACAATAGACACTCAAGCTCCAAATAGCCCAATGCTACTATCGCCAACAGACACAGCGGTATTGACCTCAACTAATGTTACCTTTACTTGGGAAAGAACTCCCATTCCAGGTACTCCAGAGCAAGATGTGATTTATATATATGACGATGTGAGTTTATCAAATTTAGTTTTACAAGAAAATGTTTCCACTGGTACATTTACTACAACTTTGTCAAATAATACAACATATTACTGGCTAATGAATGCAATTGACGAAGCGGGAAACCAAAGTGAAGATAGTGACGTCTTTAGTTTAAGTATAGAGGAATAGTTATGAAGAAAAAAAAGAATTCTAAACTACTTTTGTTCATTGTTATTATAATTTGGGGATTTCTTATTTATAAAATTTATGATGCGTTTCGTTCCAGTCCAAAAAATATAAGAACCATAACGCCTGAAACATTTGTACCCACTCCAAAAGCTGAAAAAGACACGTTCTCTCTACTTTCAATCGAGAGAGATCCCTTTTTAGGTACTTTGTATGTTAAAAAAACCGAAAGGAGCAATAAATCCGCAAATACAAATAAAAAAAATGAGGGGGATATTGTCTGGCCGGATATAAAGTACCTTGGTATTGTTTCAGACCAAGATGCATCGACCAGCGTTTTTATCCTACAAATAAATGGCAGACAACACCTTATTAAAAAAGGAGAGACTATCGAGGATATCCAGCTTGTAAATGGTTCCTATAATGATTTATCGTTACGGTACAAGGGAAGAACCAAGAACTATCCGTTAATGTGAACTCTTTAAAAAAAATAAAAGCCTCTACTATGCAATTTGCCATAATGGCATCTACGCTAATTGCCATTTTGCTCTTGTCTTTTTTAATGCTCACGTATGTACACAGTTTTTTTAAAACCCAACAGGGGTTTTTCTTGCAAACCATAGCAGTTGCCAATCAAAATATCCTAAAAGAGGGGATCATTTACACAAGTGAAATACCAGTCCATGATGACAAGGTGAATAGTACAGTTCACAAAAGTTACTGGGGCGCTTTTGAGAATATAACATCAATTTCTGAACGAAATGGGTTTACTTTCAGTAAAAAAGCACTGCTCGGCACAAAAGTAGAACAGCCATTTACAGGAATAATATTATCGGACACCCGATTACCATTAGTGTTGACAGGAAGTTCAATTGTTGTGGGTATGGTTTATGTTTCTGACAAGGGAATTAAGCCCGGAAATATTTCAGGAAACTACTTTACAGGAACTCTGCCTGCAATTTCAGATATTAAAACAACCTCTGGTCGGTTGCCCCAGTTTGACCCATTATGGAAAAATTATCAAAGAACATTACTGGATTATATACCCACGCAATACGATTTAACAGTAGCCTCAAATACTGAAGTCACAAACTCCTTTTTTGAAGATACCCGCTATGTTTATTTGAATGAAAAGTGGATTGTTGCTGAAAGCTATACAGGTCATTTAATATTGAAAAGCGAAACTGAAATTGTTGTGACCAAACATGCTAAACTTAGAGATGTCATAGTAGTTGCCCCAAAAATAACTATTGAATCGGGTTTTAAGGGGAATGCTTATTTTTTAGCCAGCGAAGAACTAATCGTTGAGGAAAACGTTTATTTGGAATACCCTTCTTCTTTGATTTTTTATAAAAATAGGGAGTTGGAGGAAACGAAGACCAGCATTAAAGAATCAAACATTCAAATTGGAGAAAACACAATCTTGAAAGGAGTTGTGATTTTCCTTACAGAAGATGTTCATGAATATCATACTAATACAAACATTTTCATAGCACCTTCATCAACCCTAGTGGGAGAAGTTTATTGTGAAGGAAATATTGAACTGTATGGAAGTGTGAAAGGGACTATTTATGCACATCGTTTTATTACAAATAAATTTGGCTCCATCTATGTAAATCATATTTTTAATGGTGCCATTTCAGGTAAAAGCCTACCCGATAGATACTGCGGATTACCATTTGAAAATGGCAGCAAAAAACTTGTAAAATGGTTGTACTAAACAAAATAAAAGCTGCAACTCTTTTAGAAACCCTAGTGGCCTCAGCCATTATTGTAATAATCTTTTTGATAGCAAGCATCAGTATAAACAACGTTTTTAATTCTACAGTTAAAACCAATGATTTTGAATTGAACAATAGACTTAATGAAATCACTTACCTCGCCAAACATCAAAAAGTGGATATTCCCTTTGTTGAGGAAACCCATAAATGGGAAATCATATTAGAAAGCAGTGGTGATTACCTGAGCCTACAAATAAAGAATAAAATGAATGGAACTGAAAAAATTATGCCCATCTATTATGGAAATTAAAAAAGCCCCCTCTTTTACTTTAACTGAAATGCTTATAGTACTTGCAATAAGTGTTATAGTTGTGGGGCTTGCCTTTGCGGTTTTACAATTTGTCAACAAGAATATTTATGACATCCAAAATAATTATAGTGAATCAACCACTACAAGACTTATTGAACAACAAATCACAGTTGACTTCAACAAGTACCACAACATATTTTATAATGAAGTTGCCGATGAATTGGTTTTTAAAACCCCGTTGGACTCCATAACATATAACTTTAAAGATGACATCGTTTACAGAAGCAGTGATACATTATTTTATGGAGGATATATCAATGAATTGTTTATGACTGGAGACCCTATTCAAACGGGTAAGGTTGATGCTTTAAAAATTATATTTAAAGATAGAAAGACACCTACCTCTATTTTTATATATAAGGATAATGATGCAAGCTTTTATTTAGTTGAAAATGGGAATTAAAATTCAAAAAAATACTGAAAACAGATCAAAGTTAAAGAGTCAATCACAAACCGATTTTCTAAATAAAGAAATTACTCTTTTTGGAAATTCCTTTTCAAACAAGGCAAAAGAACAGTTTTATGCAGAGCTTAGTTTGTTGTTAAATTCTGGAGTTAATTTAAAAGCATCTTTGGATTTGATTTCTGAAATGCAATCGAAGAAAAAAGACAAAGCCTTGGTCGAGGATATTTCAAAGGAGATTGTAGCAGGAAGTTCATTATCTGAAGCTTTACAGAAAAACAAAAATTTCACTCCTTATGAATTCCATGCCATAAAAATTGGTGAACATACTGGTCAACTCAATAAAATCACAAGCGACTTAAGGGAATATTTCAATCGTAAAAATGAACTGAAAAGACAACTCATAACTTCTTTGTCATATCCCATCATTGTACTGATTACTGCTTGCATTGTCGTTTTTTTTATGTTGAATTATGTGGTGCCCATGTTTGTTGATATCTTTAGGCAGAACCAAGTAGCCCTACCTTG